>DASQBT010000049.1:0-1942 GCA_035635075.1 Thiobacillaceae bacterium
GGGTGCCGGAGCCCTGTTCGCGCGAAACATAGGGCTGCTCGGCCAGCTCTTTTGGCGTGACGATGCACTTGCCCGCCAGGGGATGACCGGGGGCGCAGATCATCACCAGCTCGTCATCGCAGCAGGCGTGGGTGGTGAGACTGGGGTTGTGGGAAGGCGATTCGATCAGGCCTATGTCCAGAGTGTGGTCGGCGACCTTGTTTTCAATGGTTTCCGAATTGGCCACGGTCAATCGGGCATGCACCTGGGGAAAACGATCCTTGAATTCCCCCAGGATTCTGGGCAGCTGATATTCGGCAATGGTAGTCGAAGCGCCTATCATGAGCGGGCCGCTGACCTGTCCGGTCATTTCGCCCACCCGCGCATCCATTTCCGTTGCAAGGCTGAGGATGCGGTCCGCATAGCCCATTACCAGTTCACCGGCCGGGGTCAGTGAAATCCGGCCATGGCTACGCTCGAACAAGCGAGTATTGAAATGTTCTTCCAGTTGCTTGACCTGAAAGGTGACCGCCGGCTGCGTCATGTACAGCATTTCAGCCGCTTTGGTGAAACTCAGCTGTTTAGCTACGGTGTAAAATACCTGGAGTCGGCGGTCTGCCATTTGGCTGCTCAAAACTAACTAGAAATCTTTTTTATTGAACCATAAATTTACCCTTGCGCCAATCGGCACACAGGCTATTTAAGATAAAAATATGATCACCTCTCCAAAAACACCACAGTCGCCAAGCTAGGACAAGACGCACCTGTCCTCAGTTCGTACGACACGACTCATTGCGATGCCCGTTTCGCACCCCTTTCCGGGAACATCCGGGATTCATCGAGCAACCATTTGAACCGAACGTTCTATAGCGTCCTGATCGCGCAGTTCCTGTCCGCCCTGGCCGACAATGCGCTGCTGTTCGCGGCAATCGGTCTGCTCATGTTTTATGGCGCGCCCGAATGGCACCATTCGCTGCTTCAGGAATCCTTCGTCATTCCCTACATCGTGCTGGCTCCCTTCGTGGGATCATTTGCCGATGCCCTGCCCAAGGGCCGCGTGATGTTTCTTGGCAACGCGCTCAAGTTCATCGGTTGCCTGGCGATGTTGATGAACGTCCCGCCGCTTGCCGCGTATGCCCTGGTCGGCATCGGCGCCGCGATCTATTCGCCTGCGAAGTACGGGATCCTCACTGAAATCCTGCCGGTCAGACACCTGGTGGCAGCCAATGGATGGATGGAAGGCACTACGGTCGCTGCGATCGTGCTGGGTGCAATGATAGGCGGCGAGCTCATCAATCCGCACAACGCCAGCCATGGCCTGGCAATCCTCGGCATAACCCGGATCGTTCCGCCTCCCATGTTTGCCATCGGCACCATCACCGCACTCTACCTGCTGGCCGCCGTCGTCAACCTGTTCATCCCGCAGGTGCCGATCGACCACAAACTGCCTAGCCGCAAAGCCGGATTCATTGTCTACGATTTCTGGCATTCCTTTACCCTGCTGTGGAAGGATCCCCTGGGCCAGGTCTCGCTCGCCGTCACCACCCTGTTTTGGGGCGTGGGCGCAACGCTCAGACAGCTCATCATCCCCTGGGCCGCGTTCAACCTCGCATTCGGCCTCGACCGCGCCACCCAGATGACCGGGCTGGTCGCTTTAGGCATTGCCATTGGCGCCTTCATCGCCGGCAAGCTGGTGAGGCTGGAGCAGTCCGTGAAGGTCATTCCGGCAGGCATCGCGATCGGATTGGTGCCCATCGCGATGATCTGGGTGCACGGTGCGACCCTGGCATACACCATCCTGCTGCTGGCCGGCATTCTGGCCGGGTTCTTCGTCGTTCCTATGAACGCCCTGCTCCAGCATCGGGGCCACCTTATCATGGGTGCCGGGCACTCGATTGCCGTGCAGAACTTCAACGAGAACATCGGCATCCTGTTACTGATCGGCGCCTACACACTGATGGTC
>DASQBT010000050.1:0-30901 GCA_035635075.1 Thiobacillaceae bacterium
GTTGGTTACAGTTACCTCGCCGCCATTGCCGCTACTGCCACCAAAGCCCCCGGCGATAACCTGCCAGTTCTTGCCGAAGCCCACCTGCGAGAAGGCGCCTGCAACGGTTTCTAGGGGAGAGTCAAGACCATTAGTGCCATCTCCGCCATTGCCCCCACCGCCGCCAACACTCTGCGCGGTGATCCCGTCGGAGCCCGCACCGTTGGTGATAATGTTCCCGGAGTTTGTAACGGTAACTGCGCCCCCGTCACTCGCACCGCCACCAAAGCCACCAACGGCTACAGCCAGACTGAAGTTATTGTTCGCATTTGCGTTTTTCTTGCAGATCACTATCACCGAACAATTCTTGTCCAGCAAAAGGGAAAGTACATTGGAATTGCCCCCATCTCCGCCGCCACCCCCGATACTTTGTGCGTAAATACCATCGGCGCCATAACCACTGGTCTCGATCAGCCCCTGGTTGTTCACCGTCACCGAGCCGCCAGTGTTGCCGTCCCCGCCAAAGCCACCGATCGAGGCGCTCAGGTTGGTCACAGAACCTTTGCTTGCGGCGGCAAGCCCAATAACCCCGGTCAAACTGTCGCCCCCCGCGCCACCGCCGCCGCCGATGCTTTGCGCAAAGATGCCCTGCGAGCCATCTCCTATCGTGGTGATACGCTGAGTGTTGGTGACCGTGACGTTGCCTCCAACATTGCCATCCCCACCGGCACCGCCCAAACTTAAAGCGAAATTGAGCGTGCCCACGTTCGGGGACGCACTGCCGATGGCAAGCGAACCAGCGGCGCTGAGTCCCCCCTTGCCCCCGTTGCCGCCAATGCTTTGGGCGTCAATGCCCGGCGCATCGCTGCCGGCTGTATCGATGGTGCCCTCGTTGTTCACCGTGACCGTGCCACCCCGGCTTCCATCCCCGCCGCCGCCGCCAATGGCGAAATCAATGTTTGTTCCGCCACTGCGGAAATCGAGCATTCCGGCCACGCTGAAGCCGCCAGCACCACCGTTTCCCCCTGTGCTGAGCGCCTGAATCCCCGTGGCGTTATCGCCCTCCGTGGTGATGGTGCCTGCGTTGATGACCGTTACGTCCCCGGCGATACCGCCATCGCCACCAGAGCCGCCCACGCTCACATTGATGCCGCCGTCGCTCGTGATGCCACCGGCGACGCTAAAGCCGCCACTGCCACCGTTTCCTCCCGTGCTTTGGGCATCGATGCCGTATGCATAATCTTGTTTGGTCGTAACATTGGCCGCGCTGTAAACCGTCACAACTCCACCTTTGCCGCCGGCACCGCCGGCGCCGCCCCAACTGACCCCAAGCGCCCCAGAAGAAGTCAGGTTCATTCCACCCGCCACGCTGAAGCCGCCATTGCCACCATTGCCGCCAAGGCTCTGGACCATGATGCCGCTTGAGCGAGAGCCGAGGGTGTTGATGTTCCCGATGATCAGCTCCTCCTCACTGCCGACCACCACGTTGCCGCCGCTACCACCTGCCCCTCCTGAGCCGCCAATAGTGATGTTGACTGGAGCACCTGCTACGGAAAGTCCAGCGGCTATGCTGAACCCACCGCCGCCGCCCGCACCGCCTTGGCTTTGTGCAGAGATTCCATACGCATCGGCACCCGCAGTATTGATGTTACTTGCGCTGAAGACATTGACTGCTCCGCCGGCACCACCAGCGCCTCCGCTGCCCCCCCAGGCAAAACTGAAACCATCCGCAACGGCCCCAGCCGTCGAGATGCTGAAGCCTCCGGAACCACCGCCGCCACCAATACTCTTTGCCTCAATGCCCGAGGAGCGATCTCCGAACGTGGTGACACCACCGGTGATTGGCATCGCCTCGCTTCCAAGCATCACGTTGCCGCCACTGCCTCCTGTTCCTCCCGAGCCGCCGACGGTGACAGCTAAGCTGTATCCAGTTGACCCGGCAAGCGAAATGCTGAAGCCGCCTGAGCCACCGCCACCACCCAGGCTTTGACCTGAAATTCCGGAGGCGTCCGCACCCCCCGTAGTAATCGTGCTGCTGCTTAACACACCAACCGCACCGCCATTGCCGCCCTTGCCACCGGTTCCGCCCCAGGAAACGGCCAAGGAAAATTTGTCACCAGCTGCAGCACTGATGGCGAATCCGCCACTGCCGCCGCCTCCACCCTCACTGTGGGCCATAATGCCGTAGGAACTGCCCCCTACCGTAGTAATGGTGCTGTTCGAACTGTCAACCGTGACGTGGCCGCCATCGCCACCCGGACCAGCCTTGCCGCCAACCGCAACGCTGACGTAGGCGAACCCGCTAATGGCGCCGCCCCCGTTTCCGCCGCCGCCGCCCGTACTTTCGGCGCGAATCCCGTCCGAGGCCATTCCATTCGTTTCAAGATTGCCCGTGTTGCTTGCCGTGACCGTGCCGCCGGACCCACCTGCACCACCCGATCCACCCCAGGAAAGCAGGCCACCGACGCTTTGCCCGCCGCTGCCACCGCCACCGCCCGTGCTTTGGGCCGTGATGGCATCTGACTCGTCTAGGGCAGTCGTAATGGCCCCGCTGTTCGTGACCGTGACAGTGCCCCCATTCCCGGCACTGCCGCCGCTTGCACCAAAACTGATGAGCCCGCCGCCAGAGCCTGCCGACCCACTCGAAAAGCCACCAACGCTCTGAGCCAGAATGCCGCGCGACCCTGCCCCATACGTCTTGATCGCACCGCTATTGGTGACCACCACATTCCCGCCGGGGCCCGTGCCCTTGCCGGTACCCGGATCTCCCACTATGACGCCGGTTACACTACCGCCATCGCCACCTTCTCCACCAAGGCTTTCCGCAAAGATGCCCTGGGATCTCAAGCCAAAGGTCGTGATCAAACTGCTGCTGGTGACGGTCACGGGTCCCGCGCTTCCCCCAACGCCACCGTCACCGCCATCGCCGAAAACATTAATGCCCAACAGACTTATGTTCTCGCCATCCCCGCCGGTGCCGCCATTGCCGCCCTGGCTGAGCGCAAAGATGCCGTTGGCGCTCCCGCCATTGGTTGTAATGGAGCCGCTGCTGTTCACAGTCACCGCACCACCGCTATCTCCATTGCCCGCGTCGCCGCCGAACCCTCCGAATAGTCCCAGCAACCCAAGATCAACCGCCTTACCCAATCCGCCATTACCCCCGTTTCCCCCAAGGCTATAGGCAGAGATACCAGCGGCATTATCGCCATTGGTGATGAGCGTGCCGTTACTGTTGACAATGACCTCACCGCCATTGCCACCCTTGCCGCCGGCTCCCCCGGATCCTGGATAACCTATGAGCCCAATCCCTATACCGGTGCCAATCCCACCTGTTCCCCCGTTGCCGCCTGAACTTCGAACCTGAATGCCGTAAGCTGCATTACCTTGCGTAAGGATCTCCCACAAACCGCCGTTGAAGTTGGTTGTCACGCTGCTGCCACTGGTTCCGGAACCACCGTCACCGCCTACACCTGGAGGCCATATTCCGGAAGGCTCTCCATCGCTCCCGTTAACGCCGCTTCCAAACAGCTTCACACCTGACCCGTTCGGCAGCGGCGTGATATCGGTTGTGAGGCTGTTTACGTTTAGAACGCTGACCCCAGAGGAATACTGAATGCCTGCGGATTGATCGCCCTGGCAGGTAATAACCACGCTTCCGCTGCAAAGATTGTTTGCCTGGACGGCCAATACCTGCGCAAGCGAGAGCGCGAGCGCAATGCTGGCAGCCAGTTTGTTTAGGCGGAATTGAGTATGATCAGGCATGGTTCTTCCTCCAGTGGCTTATGTTGTTTCGTCATTCGGGAAGGCCTGAAAAGGACCCAATCTTCATTAGCGAATTATGCGGCGAGAATCGGGGTGATGTCGGATATTTCACCGCGTCATCGCTCGCCCTTGCGGGTCATTTGCCGTTCATCAGGCACCCCTACCCCCGTTAGCCCGCTACGAGTAATGTCGCGCCAGGGTACTAATATTCGCCAGGGCGTAGGTGGCGAACAGGCGGGTGGCGTTCTTCGTAAGTCCCTTGTAGCGCAACTTCACGAAGCCGAAGATGTTCTTGATCACGCCGTAGGCGTGCTCAACCTTGGCGCGCACCCGCGACCTGTTTCTGTTCTTCGCCCGCGCGATTTCATTGACCTCGCCTTTGCGACGGGAGCGCCGATGGGTCCTGTCCTGCGCGGGGTGCGCAGTGTTTGATGACCTCCGTTTGCCCTTGGTAAGCGCCGTCGCCCCACACCTTGGTTTCATCCCCGTGCAGGAGATCAGCCAGAACTTGCATTAGGCTGAGGCCGCCAAACCTTCCTCCGTCAAGAGTTGCCGCGCGGTCTATGTGGAAAGTTCAGTTGCGTGCTCACCACCCAGTAGAGGTGGGCGTTCCCGTGCGGAACGCATGTTCTCCCAAGATGCCCAGCGCTGGCCCTTATCCCGTAAACGCGCATAACGAGTCTTCCTACGATTAGATCGTAAGCGCCCGCGCTGACAGCCCCGTTTGACCAGCCGCGTGAGCTGTTGGCGCGAATAGCCGCTTACCCGTTCCAGGAAGCGCAGCACCACCGCCTTGTCGCCGCGCTTCAAGCGGACATCGCCGAATCGTCGCACGGTGCGGGCGATGAATTCATATCGCTCCTCCGCCGCCACCGCGAACGCTCCCCTTGGTAGGCTAGGCTCGGCTACAATAGCCGATTATTGTTTTTCCTGTGCGCTCATGATTGGAATCCTGCTGGTCACCCATGGCTCCTTGGGGGATACGTTGATTGATTGCGCGACCCATATTCTTGGCAAGCGTCCTGAACAGGTCGCAGCGGTCAGCATTACAGAACATGCCAGCCAGGACGAAGTTAATGCAGCCATCAGCACCCGCTTGACGGAACTTGAGCAGGGCGACGGGGTACTGATTTTGGCCGATATTTTTGGCGCTACCCCATGCAACTGCGTGACCCCAACCCTGGCGGCCGGCAGGGTAGAGGGCGTGGCGGGGGTGAACCTGCCCATGCTTATCAAGGTGCTGTCTTACCGCTATCTGACCCTTCCCGAGCTCACCCCCAAGGCCGTGTCGGGAGGCACAGATGGCATTTTCAATCTCGCGGATCAACTCAGGAACAATGCTTCAGCAGTCTATTGAAATCTCCAACAAGCTGGGGATGCACGCCCGTGCCTCGGCCAAGCTTACCCAAACGGCGTCCGGCTTCCAGAGCCAGGTCCACCTGAGCCGCAACGGTCGCAAGGTCAATGCCAAGAGCATCATGGGCGTCATGATGTTGGCCGCCGCCAAAGGCGCCACAGTCGAGATCGAGACCGAGGGACCGGATGAGCAGAGCGCCATGGAAGCCCTGATCGCACTGATCAACAACAAATTTGGCGAGGGGGAGTAGGCGCGTGTTCAGCCTGCACGGCATCGGCGTATCCGGCGGCATCGCCATCGGGCGGGCCCACCTCACCTCCAGCACCCGGGTGGAGGTGCCACACTACGTTCTCGCCAAAGCACACCTCGATGAAGAACTGAAGCGCTTCGAAACGGCCTTCAATCGAGCCAAGCTGGAACTGGAGGGTTTGCGCGCGCACATTCCGCCCAACGCGCCGCAGGAAATGTCCGCCTTCCTCGACATGCACCTCATGATCATGAATGACGACATTCTTGACGAGGAGCCCAAACGCATCATTCGTGAAACCCAGTGCAATGCAGAGTGGGCCTTGAGCCAGCAGATGGAAGCCCTGGTGGGCCAGTTCGAGGCGATGGACGATCCCTATCTGCGCGGCCGTGCCGAAGATGTGGTTCAGGTGGTGCAGCGGGTGTTGAAGGTGCTCATGGGGCACCCCGGGCACACCCCCCTGGAAAATGTGGATGGGCAGGACTGCGTGCTGGTCGCGCATGAGCTCACGCCGGCCGACATGATCCTGTTCAAGAATGTGCGATTTGCCGCGTTCATCACCGATCTGGGCGGCGCCACATCGCACACTGCGATACTGGCGCGCAGCCTGAATATTCCGTCGGTCATGGCCCTGCACAACGCCCGCTCCCTGATCCGGGATCACGAATGGATCATTGTCGATGGCCGCGACGGCGTCGTCATTGTCGATCCCGATCAGGTCATCCTGGATGAATACCGCGCCAAGCAGGAACTATGGAGGCGCGAGACTGAAAAGCTCAAACGCATCAAGTTCAGTCGCGCACGCACCTTGGACGGCACCGAGGTGGAGCTGTTCGCCAACATCGAGTTGCCGCAGGATATTGAGTCCGTAAAGGAATCAAGCGCGCAGGGAATCGGCCTGTTCCGCAGTGAATTTCTGTTCCTGAGCCGGGACGACCTGCCATCGGAAGACGAGCAGTTCGAATCCTACCGGACGGTAGCCGTCGCCATGGAGGGCAAGCCGGTCACCATACGCACCCTGGACCTGGGTGCCGACAAGCAGGCGCCATGGGGCCACACTTCCGCGGACAACCCAGCCCTTGGCCTGCGGGCCATCCGCCTCTGCCTGGCCGAGCCCAGGCTGTTTCTGTCCCAGCTGCGCGCCATTCTGCGGGCTTCCCATTATGGCAAAGTCCGCATCTTGATCCCGATGCTGGCCCATTTCGGCGAACTGCGCCAGACCTTGCAGATGATTGCCGCCGCCAAGCAAAGTCTGCGCGAAGCGAAGAAACCCTTCGACGAGAACATTCTCGTAGGCGGCATGATAGAAATTCCCGCGGCTGCGTTGATGGCAGGCACCTTTGCCGAGCACCTCGATTTTCTGTCCATCGGCACCAACGACCTGATTCAGTACACCCTGGCCATCGACCGCGCGGACGATGCCGTGGCCCATCTCTACGACCCCCTGCATCCCGCGGTGCTCACGCTGATTCACCAGACGATCAAGGCAGGCACCAAGAACGGAAAGCCCGTGGCGGTGTGCGGAGAAATGGCGGGGGATCCCCAGCTCACCCGACTGCTGCTCGGCCTGGGATTGCGCTCGTTCTCCATGCATCCCACCAGCCTGCTGCCGGTCAAAAACCAGATTCTGCGCAGCCAGCTGGATGAGGTTTCGGATCTGACCCTGCGCATGGTGAAGAACATGGATCCGGACAAAACCCACAATCTGCTCGCCAAGCTCAACGCTTGAGACGAAGCGCACTCCATTCGTGCGACAAGCGCAATATTGGAACGACGCGTGCCGGCAGCTGAGCCGCAAGGACCCGGTCATGAGGGCCCTGATCCGAACCTATCCGGATGCCATCCTGCGCAGCCGCGGCAATGCCTTTGAAACCCTGCTGCGCGCCATTGTCGGGCAACAGATATCGCTCAAGGCCGCCGACGCGGTATGGGCGCGCCTGGGCGCTTTGACGCCCATCCGGGCAGAAGCGGTAAGCGAGCTCGCGCCTGATCGATTGAGGGGCTGCGGACTGTCGCGCATGAAAGCGGAGTACTGCCGTGACCTGGCGGGGCATTTCGTCGCAGGCCGCATCCGTCCTCGCCGCTGGGCGCGCATCGACGACGAAGCGATCATCACCGAGTTGATCGACGTGCGCGGCATCGGCCGCTGGACCGCGGAGATGTTCCTGATCTTTCACCTGCTGCGGCCCAATGTGTGGCCGGTGGATGATTTGGGCCTGCTAAAGGCGCTTAGCCAGCATTACGCCGCGGGGGAGAAAATCACGCCACGTCGCGCAACGGAGATGGGAGAGGCCTGGCAGCCTTGGCGCACAGTGGCCACCTGGTACTTGTGGCGCAGCCTCGACCCGGTGCCGGTGGAATACTGATCCAGCCCGGAGAGGGCCGATGGTAGTTGTGGAGCGGCCTCCGGGCCGTGATAGGCGGCTGATCGCGGCCTGGAGGCCGCTCCTACTCGGATTGACGGTTTACGCCGCCTGCGCATCCGCCAGAAGTTTCTGCAACTCACCCTTCTGATACATCTCGGTCATGATGTCGGACCCGCCAACCAGCTGGCCATTGATGTAAAGCTGCGGAATCGTGGGCCAGTTGGAATACTCTTTGATGCCCTGGCGGATTTCGGGGTCGGCCAGCACATTGACGGAAACATAATTCGTTACCCCGCAGGCCTTGAGTATGTTGGCTGCATTGGAAGAGAAGCCGCATTGCGGAAACTGCGGCGTGCCTTTCATGAACAGCACGACTTTGTTGCCGGTTACGGTTTCGCGTAGGGTGTTTTGGATGCTCATGGCGTGCTCCTGACAATCTTGAGTAATTTACTCGGGAATTATAAGGGTTCGGTGATATCCGTCAAGTCGGGGTGGGAAGGCGCTAATCAATACCCTAGGATGTCTGCCGGCTCAGTAAGTCGCAGCGCGCGTCCGTAGCATGCTGCCCGATGGTGAGCCGACACGAGCGGGCGCAACGCACATCGCGCCAGAGGAACAAAGGCGGGCGTTTAGCCCGGGGGATACAGGCTCGTCAAGTAAGTAATCACTTGGGTTCGCGACCAGTTAACCGTGCCGCTAGCTGGATAGGTCCCACCGTTGAATGTGGCGTTAAACATCTCGATGATGGTTGCGGCATTGACGGGGTAGTTCGGCGCGTACTTGTATGAATTGAGGAGGGAGACCACCGTCGCGCGGCCAAGCTGGAACTGCTCGCCGGTCTGAACACTGGGGTCGGTGTTGAGCACTTGGAGCATTGTCGCAGGATTACTGGAAGAGCTTGTTCCAACGTTGCAGGTGCCTCCCCCCGCTGAATTGTAGAAGGCATTGATCAGGCCTAGGTAGCCGTTGAAGTTCGTGCCGCGAACAAGGCTGCCGTTAAATTGGCAACCGGAATTGGGCAAAGTGCCCCTGCTGATCACCGGCCACGTTAATGTGAGCAGCCAAGTTGAACGACTATCGCCTATGACGCAGGTCTCCCTCGTTGCGGGCCCCCCGGGAGACGTGTTGCCCGAAACCTGGCCGGAGATGGTGCATTGATAAGGGGCGGCGCCCAGCACCTGTCTGCTGGCCAAAATACCGAGCACGCCGGGGGCGGCAAGCCCGGCCCGGGTCAGTCGACGCCGGTTGACGTCGACCTGAGGCGTTTCCTTCGTGGTTTTTTCCATGCTTTAACCCGCGCAAGACGTTTCCCGATTATACAAAGCAATTTTCATTCCTCGAAACTACGGCAGGCCGCCATAGCGGGAATTCAGGCAGGCGGCAGGATCATCTGCCGGAGTTGTGTAAAGAAAACCGACATCAGTTCAGTTATTTTGAGGTCTTCTCGGATTCCGGGAAGACACCTCGCCAAGCTTTGTTCAGCAAATGTGGGAGCAGCAGGTAAAGCGGCATGCGCAGGGCATGCGAGCGGACATACAGGGCGAAGGTGGCCAAGCTGTTGCCGGGCCGGTGACAACTGTGATGGGCGCTGGCGAAGCCACGCAGGAACAGCGCATCCTGAATTAGCTTTATCCCCGTCCATCCAGGCGGCGCGATCGCCGCGAATAATTCTCCCGGTACGGGGGTATGCAGGAGCTTGGCGCTATAGCGCAAGGCCAGTCCCAGCGGCCCCGCCAAGCCGAGCTCAATGCCGCGCCGCAATAGACCGTCCCACCAGTCCGATTGGCTCATGCCATGCCGCAACAGGGCATCCAGATCCACCAGGTCGCGCAGGGCATGGCCCCATTCGCCCTCGTGGAAGAGATGGGTCGCTGAGTGGAGCACCAGGTCTTCCAGGCCGGGCACGCGGAGCGACTGAAAGCCGGCGATCGGTTGGCTGGCGGCAATAACCAGGTCGGGATGGGTACGCAGCCGCGCGGTTTCAGGTAACAGATTGTGGTGGACGTCGAGCTGGCTTTTGCGGCGGATGTGCGTCATCGGCGGCAATTCGTGCATCCAACGCCGGTAATAGCGCTGGTCATAGGCACTGTGATGGCTGCTGACCCAGCCGTGCAGCATGAGGGTGGACTCGGTCCGGTCCACGGCGGCCTTTGGCACCAGGATGTCGATATCGGCGAAAAGTCGGCCCTGGGCCGGGGGAAGATCGGCCATCACATAGGCCGCGCCTTTCAGCAGAACCGCCGGGATACCCTCGCGGCTTAGCGCTTGATCCAGCTTGCGCGCTTCCCAGGCAACCGCCTGGCGCTGGCGCGCAGCAGCGGTGGCGGCGCCGGAAAAATGCCGGCGTATCGCGGTGGGCAGGCTTGGTGTCAGGCCATATGCTTCGGCGAGCACGGCGAGCCGGGAAAGTAAACCGGCTTGGCGGGCTTGGCGCAGCAGGAGGTCCCAGGTCGCCATCGGCAGGTCTGCCATCTTTTCCGGCGCGGTCAATACCTCGATCAGCGGTTCGCAGAAGGGCTTCATGCCTGGAGTTGCCGAAATACCCGCAAGGCGTCAGCCAGTTGGCTGTATTCGAAATCCCAGCAATCACAAGCGTCCATTAAGGCTGCGGCGCGCTGGAATCCCAACGGACCGAGTAGGCTGTAATTAAAGGCGTGGCTGGCCAGGTGAAGGAAAGCAGCGGCCTTGGAGTGGGGAGTGAGTTGTGCGGCGGCACCTGCTCTCCAGCGCGGAAAAACAATCCAGCGGGGGTGGGCCGGCGCACCGATATTCTCCAGGCTTTGGGACGTCGGGCGAAGATGCGCCACCGTACCTTTGTGGGTGTCGCGAGCAGCCTCGCCCAGCACAGCTTCCGCCGTGTGGGCGCGGATGATATCGATGGAGGCGTTCTTCAGGCTGACCGGGCGGGCGAGACCATACAAGAGCCCATCGTCGCGGTCGATCAGCGCGATTTCGTCGGACAACAGTCGCCAACCACCTAGCATGAGCGCTGCCGTCAGGGTGCTCTTTCCGGCGCCGGGATCACCGGGCATGATCAGGGCATGGCCGTTCCGTTCCAGAACCGCAGCGTGGAGCATGAGGTAATGGTGGGCGTGGCTCGCAACGCACCAGTTCATGCCCCACTCCAGCATGGCGAAGGCCTGGTCCCGGGGCAGGGGCTTGAAGGGGGTGTAGCCATCGTGCCAAAACTGGGCCTGGGGGTGATAGAGCCGGCGTAATCCACCAAGCGCATCGACGCGTACGTGAAAGTCAGAGAAGCTCCCCTCCACCAAGGGAAATTCACCATAGAGCTTGGCCAGACCTTGAGCGATATCCGGCAGGTGGCTGGTAACGTGAAAAATGAACGGCCCTGTTGCAAGTTGAAGGCCTGAGTGCAGGCGCGAGCTGAGATCCTTCAGGGAAAGGTCGCTCAGTCGCATGACACCGGTTCGATACATTCATGGTTAAGCAACACGCGCAGCAGTTCACTCGCAGCAGCTTGCATTTCCGTGGCGGGAATGGGCGTGTCCATCATGGTGTTCAAAGCCTGCTCTATGGCAGACTTCTCCAGTCGATCTGACTCGGCCAAAAGGTCCAGCACCGCAAGGGCAGCCTCGGAAAGACGCATGGTCTCGCCTGTGCCGGCGTGATAAATCACCCATTCACCATCACCCTGCCAGCGCTGGAATTCCACGCCGGGTGGGATGCGAAAGCATTCCGGCCTGATCATGTCTACCCCGGCCATTGTCCCCCTGTGACGCGGGTGTGACCTGCCAAGTCAGCGAGAGTGAAAATTTGCTTCAGCCCAACCTCATTTAACAAGGCGCGACAGGCATTCGCTTGCTCATAGCCGTGCTCCAGAATCAGCCAACCATGGGGATGCAGACGGGCGGCGGCGCCAAGCACGATGATCCTGATTGCGTCCAATCCGACGGAACCTGATGCGAGAGCAGACGACGGCTCATGGCAGAGATCACCCTTGCTTAGGTGGGCATCACCACTAGCGATATAGGGTGGGTTAGAAATGATCATGTCGAAACTCATCGTCGCCAATTGAGCGTACCAGTCGCTGATGAGGAAACGGACATTACTGGCTCCGAGGTCGGCTGCATTCTCCTTGGCCATTTCCAGGGCGGTCGTGCTCACATCTACCGCCAGCACTTCGCAATCCCGTCTTTCCAGGGCAATAGAGATGCCGACGCAACCACTCCCCGTGCCCAAGTCCAGGACGCGCGCTGGCCGATCCTTGGGGAGCCGTTCCAGTGCCGCCTCCACCAGGAGCTCAGTCTCCGGCCGCGGGATCAGCACCGCTGGGCCGACCTTGAAAACTCGCCCATAAAATTCGCGCCGGCCCAGGATATAGGCAATCGGCTCACCTGAAAGCCGGCGTGCAAGCAGCGATTCATAGCGAAGCCTGAATTCCGTTTCGAGTTCCTCATCGTCATGGGTCAGCAGCCAAGCCCGGTCTACGTTGAGCGCATGTTCAAGCAGGACCCGTATTTCCAGGCGGCTTTCCGCTGCTTGCAAGGCCAATGCGCGAGACAGCAGGGCAGAATCCCGAAATAGAATTTCCTTGATAGTCGTCATCGCCCGGGCAGCGCTTAGGTCATTCATTAACTTGACGCAAATAATGGATAATTGCGGCACTTCGCCGCGTTCGCTGCAGCCTGCTGCAACCCAGCCAGTTTATAGGAGAGAGATTACATGGCCCACATTGTTGTATTGGGTGCCGGCATAGGCGGTATGCCGATGGCCTACGAGATGAAAGAGCTCTGCAGGCCGGGGGATACCGTTACGGTGGTCAATGACAATGACCGTTTCCAGTTCGTTCCGTCCAATCCCTGGGTTGCGGTCAACTGGCGCAGCCGAGAGGATATCACCTTCCCCATCGGTCCCTGCCTGGAAAAGAAAGGCATCAAGTTCATTCACAGCGCGGCCAAACGGGTGCATCCCGGGGAGAACCAGCTCGAGCTCGAAAACGGCGAGCGGCTCGGCTACGACTTCCTGGTCATTGCCACCGGACCCAAGCTCGCCTTTGAAGAGGTGGAGGGCTTGGGTCCCGGACATTTCACCAATTCCGTCTGCCATGTGGACCACGCAGCGAAGGCCGGCAGCGCCTGGAACACATTTGTAAATGATCCAGGTCCCATCGTGGTCGGCGCCGCGCAGATGGCTTCGTGCTTTGGCCCGGCCTACGAATTTGCCTTCATCATGGACACTGACCTCAAGCGCCGGAAGATCCGCGACAGAGTGCCCATGACCTTCGTCACCGCCGAGCCCTATATTGGCCACCTCGGCCTGGGGGGCGTGGGCGACTCCAAGGGGTTGCTGGAATCCGCCATGCGCGACCGCCACATCAAATGGATCTGCAACGCCAAGGTCAATAAGATCGAAGCGGGCAAGATGTTTGCAACCGAATACGACGACATGGGCAACGTGAAACGGGAACATGAGCTTCCGTTCAAGTATTCCATGATGATTCCCGCCTTCAAGGGCATAGACGCGGTATTCGGCATCGAGGGGCTCACCAATCCGCGGGGCTTCATCCTGATCGACGAATTCCAGCGCAACCCCAAGTACCCGAACATCTTTTCCATCGGTGTGTGCGTCGCCATTCCCCCCGTGGAGGTCACCCCGGTCCCCACCGGCACCCCCAAGACCGGCTACATGATCGAATCCATGGTCACCGCCGCGGCCCATAATATCCGCGCCTCCATGGAAGGGCGGGCGCCGCAAAAAAAGGCCACCTGGAATGCCATCTGTCTGGCCGATATGGGCGACACCGGCGCAGCATTCGTGGCTTTGCCGCAGATCCCGCCGCGCAACGTCAACTGGTTCAAGGAAGGGAAATGGGTCCACTTGGCCAAGGTGGCATTCGAGAAGTATTTCATCCGCAAGATGAAGAAGGGTTCCACCGAACCGCTGTACGAAAAATTCGTGCTCGGTGCTCTGGGCATCACCAAGCTCAAGGACTGAGATTGTCCGGGATGTAATTAAGAGGCCGGGGGCATGCCCGGCTTTTTTATTCCTGTTCTCCCAGAATCGCCAGTTGCTCGGCTTGGTGTTCTGCCGCCAGGGCGTCCAGCAGCTCGGTAAGATCGCCATCCATGATGAAGTCAATCTTATACAGGGTGAGGTTGATGCGGTGATCGGTTATGCGGCCCTGTGGGAAGTTATAGGTGCGGATGCGCTCGGAACGATCGCCGCTGCCAATTAGGGATTTGCGCGTGCTGGCGATCTTGGCCTGCTGCTCGCGCGTTTGCGCGTCCTTGATGCGCGCCGCCAGAACGGCCATGGCCTGCGCCTTGTTGCGATGCTGGGAGCGGTCGTCCTGGCACTCCACCACGATGCCGGTCGGCAGGTGGGTGATGCGCACGGCGGAATCGGTCTTGTTGATGTGCTGGCCGCCTGCGCCGCTGGCGCGAAAGGTGTCGATGCGAATATCGGCCGGATTGATCTCGACGTCGCTGATTTGATCCGCCTCCGGAAACACCGCCACGGTGCAGGCCGAAGTGTGGATACGACCCTGGGTCTCAGTCGCTGGCACGCGCTGCACGCGATGGCCGCCGGATTCAAACTTGAGCCGCGAATAGGCACCGAAACCCACCACCCGGGCGATGATTTCCTTGTAGCCGCCCAGTTCGGACTCATTGGCCGACACCACTTCCACCTTCCAGCCCTGGCGTTCGGCATAACGCGAATACATGCGGAACAAATCACCGGCAAACAGGCCGGATTCATCCCCTCCCGCCCCGGCGCGGATTTCCAGGAAGACATTGCGCTCGTCGTTGGGATCACGCGGAATAAGCTCGGTCTGCAGCTTCGCCTCCAGAGCTTCCAACGCGTCCTTTGAGCCCTCGATCTCGGCTTGCGCCAGCTCCCGCATGTCGGGGTCAGCCAGCATGGCCTGAGCCGCGGCCGCGTTATCTTCCACCTTGCAATACTGCCGATACAGGGCCACCACCGGGGTGATTTCCGCGTGCTCCCGGCTGAGCTTGCGGTAATTGTCCAGATCGGCGACCACGTCCTCGCTCGACAACTCGCGGTCGAGTTCCTCCAGGCGCCGGGACAGCTGGCCCAACTTGCGGGCAAGCGAAGCCTTCATTCAGGTTTGATATCGTAGAGCTTGTGCAGCAGGGCGGCCAGCTGGTTGCGCTCCTCGTCGGTGGCGTGATGGATCGCGGCAGTAGGGGAGTGAAGCAGCTTGTTGATCAGCGCCAGCGACATGGCCTCCAACACTTCCTCGGGGTCGTCGCCCCGCGCCAGTTTCTTGTGGGCCTTTTCCAGTTCGTGACGCCGATAACGCTCGGCATGATCACGCAGTCCACGGATAGTGGGGACCATGCCCCGGGTTTCCATCCAATGCATGAAATTGCCGACATTCGTTTCGATGATCGCCTCCGCTTGGGCCACCTGGGCCTGGCGGGCATCCTGTCCTTCCCTTACCACCTCGCCCAGGCTGTCCACGCTGTAGAGAAAAACGTCATCCAGCTCGCCCACTTCGGTTTCCACATCACGCGGCACGGCCAGATCCACCATGAAGAACGGCCGATGCTTGCGCGCCTTCAAGGCCCGCTCCACCATGCCCTTGCCCAGGATCGGCAGCGGACTCGCGGTGGAGGTGACGATGATGTCGTAATGCGGCAGATGGTCCGGCAGATCGGTCAGCGCAATCACTCCGGCATTGAACCGGTCAGCCAGCGGACGGGCCCTTTCAGCCGTACGGTTGGCCAGCAGGATGCGCTGGGGATGCTGGGCGGCGAAATGGGTCATGCACAGTTCGATCATTTCCCCTGCGCCGATAAACAGCACGTTCTGCTGCCGAATGCTGGGAAAAATCCGTTCTGCCAAGCGAACCGCTGCGGCCGCCATGGACACGGAACTGGCGCCGATTTCCGTGGCAGTGCGGACTTCCTTGGCAACCGAGAAGGTGCGCTGGAACAACTTGTTCAACAGCAAGCCCAAGGTGCCCGCGTCCTGGGCGGTCTTGGCGGCCTGCTTCATCTGCCCCAAGATCTGCGCCTCGCCCAGCACCATGGAATCCAGTCCGGAAGCCACCCGGAAAGCATGTTTCACCGCCTCACCCTGAGGGAGGCGATAAAGATAGGGCTCAACATTCTCACGCCGCAGTTGGTGGAAATGGGTCAACCAGGCGACGGGCGCATCGGGATCCGGCGTGTGGCAATAGATCTCGGTCCGGTTGCAGGTCGACAAGATTGCCGCCTCCTTGATCTGCGGTTGGCTGGTCAGGTCATGCAAGGCCTCGCCCATGCGCTCGGCAGCAAATGCCACCCGCTCGCGGATGGAAACCGGAGCAGTATGGTGATTCACGCCGAACGCAAAAAGCTGCATAAATAAATTGATTCCGAACCAAGCGCCAATTTTAACCCAGCTAATTGGCGGGAGATGAGCCCGCCGGGGGAAGCGAGCGCGGGGCCGGGGAAGGCTGCAAGGGCAGCACCGGATCCAGGTCTTCGGGGAAGCCTCCCGGCGCGCTTTCGCCCGGCGGTTTGGGCTCAGCCTCCCGGGCTGTGCCTTCCCTGGCTTCCGGCCCCTTCTTGGGCGCCGGCTTGGCGGGCAAGGCTTGAACCGCTGGCGCTTTTTCCGGACCTGCGGCCTGGGGCTCGTGCTCAGGCGCCGCTGCCGGCACTTCCACTTTAGGCACAGTCGGGCCGGCGAACAACAGGGGCTGAAGTTGCGGCAACAGCATGCGCAGGATCTGCGCCGTCAAGGCGCTGGTGAACTCGTAACGGGCCGCTTCGGGCCCTGGCACCAGGGCTGTCAAGGTGCCGAAATATCGATCATCCAGGTAAAAGACGAAGGTTGCCGTCCGGTTGACAACACGCGATTCCAGCAGCTGTCCATGCGGTCCGTAGTGCTCAAACCGATGGTCGCCGGTGCCGGTCTTTCCGCCTATGACTATGGGCTGGCCTGCGCCATCCTTGAGCGCGCCGGCCAGCCGCACCGCAGTGCCGCCCTCAACAACGCCGCGCAATGCCTTTCTTACCACCCTGGCCACTTCGGCAGGGAACATATTCTCGCCCTGCGGCAACTGGCGGGCGAACTCGGTGGCATAGGGCGTACCGGCCGCAAACGACAGGTGGGTGAGGCTGACCATGGGCAGCCTCACCCCATCATTGACGATGATGCTCATCAATTCCGCCAGCGCCGCGGGGCGGTCGCCCGAACTGCCGATCGCAGTGGCGTAGGACGGAGTCAGGTTGTCGAACGGATAGCCCAGCCGCCTCCAGTCCTTCAGCAAGGCCTCGAAAGCTTCCACCTCCATCAGGCTTTGAATGCGGATGTCCTGGGCATTTTTTCTGCTGGTCTTGAACAGCCAGTCATACACCTGCACCCGCTGGTCCGCGCTGGCCGCGGCCACATCGTTAAACGAGGCCTTGGGATGGTCGCGCAGGTATTTCACCAGCCACAGCTCCAAGGGGTGAATCTGGGTGACGTAGCCGCGATCAGCCAAACTGAGCCGTGCGGAATCCATCGACGAGAACAGGGCCTCCAGGTTGGATTGCCGCAGCGCCGCAGTCTGGGCCACATGGGCCTTTAGCGCACCGACAAATGCATCGATGCCTGATTGCGGCTCGAGATAACGATATACCGCACTGAAACGCCGGGCGCTCTTGCCTGCCCGCTGGTAAAGTTCTTCCGTCATCTCGGCAGGCGCCTGGCGCCGGTGCCGCTCATAGAAGCGATGCAGAAACACCTTGCCTTCCTGATCCACGAAGCGCAGCAGGTATGTACGGCGCGCTGGATTACTGGCGTCATCCAGAACTTTGGCGACGGCTCCCGGACTGTGTTCCATATAGTGGCGTGCCACATCGCGCATCAGGCGAATGAACACCAGATTGACCGAGTTCTGCGTCGCTTGCCATAGGTCCAGGACCCGGTCGTTGTCGTCCGGATCGAAGTTCTTGAAGGTATGTACACCGCCGCCGGTATAGAAGGGTTCTGGCGCAGCGGAATAGCGCCGCGCCATGGCCGCATCGAGCATGGCGGCCAAGCTCCTGTCCCGGGCGCCGAGCAGGTATTCAGCCGCCCATATTGCCAGCGCGTCGCGTCGCGGCTGGGCTTGGTAGCGCAGCTGTTGGGGCGTCATGGCGCTGAAGTCGTGGTGCAGTTGAGTGATAATCTCCAGATAACTGACCAGGGTGCGCAGTTTCGCAGTCGAGCCCAGGTCCAGCTTGGTTTGCTGATTGATGTCGAAAGGCTGGTTGAGGTTGTCGGCCTGGACCCTGAGGAGATTCCCCTGCGGGCTCTTTTCGTACAGGTTGAAGCTGTAGATGATTTTCTTCAAGTCATTGTCCGGCCTGAGCAAGCGCTTGCCCAACATGCCGGCTTCGGCCACCTTGGCCGGGTCCGCCAGCCCGATAAGGTAATCGCTGACGATTTCTTGCGCCGACCCATTCAGGGTGCTTTGCGCCGTCAGGTCCAGCCGATCCAAGTCATACAGGCGATCGATCTCCAGCAGGCCAGCCAACCTGGTGCGCAAAGCACTCTGTGCCTTTTGCGTGGCAAAGGGCGGCGGGGACGGATCCCTGCGCTCAGTCCACGGACGCAACCTGACCTTCTTCGCCCTGTCCCGCAGGGCACTGGAAATCACGCCCGCATCGGCAAGCAAATCCAGGTGCACGTTGGTATAACTGTCCAGCAGCGTGCGGTTTCTGGCCAGATAATAGGACGGCTTGCGCTCTGCCACCAGCAGGGACAGCGCGTGTTTCAGGGCTATGGCAGTGTTCCGGTCCGGTGAATTGTCAGCCCTGTCCAAGGCCTGATTGACGCGGTCAAAATCCAGCCCGTACCAAGCCCACAGCCCATCGCCCAAGCCGTTCACTTCGCCAAATCTCGGCGCTGCGGCAAGCGGTACGGTGTTTAAGTAATCCCGCACGATGCGCTTGCGCGTGGGCAGCGTGTTTTCTCCGTCGAGGTAGGCCCGCAGGCTGGCCGATCCCATCTGTTTGAGCTTGTCCAGCATGCCCAGGGTTACGCCATCGGGCGAGTGCCGATATTTTTCGATCTGGGTCGGCAGGGTGCTGCCGCCCGGCACGTTATGCGCCCGATTCACCATGCTGTAGCCCTTCTCCAGCAGTGCCTCGCCCAGCCGGTCCCATTCCACCGCGGGATTCTTGCTGGGAAAGCGATCGGTCAACAGCTCACGGTTTTCGATGAACAGCAGGCTGTTGGCCAGCACCGGTGGCACGTCTTCAAACCGGGCGTAAACCCGCTGCGGATAACGCGACTGAAACAAGGGCCTGCCATCGCTGTCCAGGAGGGTGAGGCCCCCCTGATTCTTTTCCCGGTAGGGCGGGTTGAGCCCCAAATCCTGGGCCCTGGCCATCTGGATGCTGATCTTGGCCTGCTTCTCGATCTGCCAGCCGGCGCTTTTAAGGCGTTCCGTGTAGGCAGGAATATGAACATAACCCATGCGCAAGTCATAAGGCCCTTGTTTGGGAAAACGGATCCGCTCGGAGGCCCCGGTTCGCAGAACATAGGTCATCTTGCTGGCGGTCTTGGAGAAATACCTGGCCTGAAGGTCCGATGACAGCAATTCCCAAATCAGGATGCCCACCCCGACCACAATGACCAGCAGCAGCACCCCAAGGGAAATGAGCAGACGACGCGGGTAACGGTGCATGGAACCGCGTTAGACCCAATCCTTGCGCAGCAGAAAATCCGTATACAGCCGCGCTTCCGGCGTGCCGGGTTCGGGCTTCCAGTCGTAACGCCATTTGACGATCGGCGGCAAGGACATCAGGATGGATTCGGTGCGGCCGCCGGACTGAAGGCCGAACAGCGTGCCGCGATCGAAAACCAGATTGAACTCCACGTAGCGGCCGCGGCGATAGGCCTGGAAATCGCGTTCGCGCTCGCCATAAGGATGGTCCTTGCGGCGCAGCAGGACCGGCTCGTATGCCGGCAGGAAATGGTCGCCCACCGATTTCATCACGGCGAACGCGCGGTCAAACCCGCCTTCGGAGAAATCGTCGAAGAACAGCCCTCCCACCCCGCGCGGCTCGTTGCGATGCTTGAGAAAAAAATATTCATCGCACCACTTCTTGAAGCGCGCATGCAGCTCGTCACCAAAGGGGGCCAGCGCCTGCCTGCAGCTTGCGTGGAAATGCACCGCATCATCCTCGAAGCCGTAATAGGGCGTCAGGTCCATGCCGCCGCCAAACCACCACACCGGCTCTTCCCCGTCCTCTTCGGCGACAAACAGGCGCACGTTCATGTGCACCGTGGGCGCATAGGGATTGCGCGGATGCAAGACCAGCGACAGCCCCATCGCCTCCCAGGCCCGGCCGGCCAGTTCCGGGCGGTGCGCGGTGGCCGACGGCGGCAATTGCCTGCCCAGCACATGAGAGAAATTCACCCCGCCTCGCTCCAACACTTGAGCGTCCTCGATCAGCCGGGAGACGCCCCCGCCGCCCTCCGGACGATCCCACCGGTCGGTTCTGAACGGCTGGCCGTCGATGGCTTGCAGACGGCTTACAATGCGATCCTGCAAATCAAGCAGGTAGTGTTTGACAGCAGCTTTGGCGACGGGCATTAAGGCCTCAAGATTTTTCCGGTAAGAAGATCAATCAGGGTGGAGGGGCGCTTACGCTTGCCAATCCGCCCCTCGAGCACCCACACCTGGGCGCCAAATATTTTGCGGCATTCCCGGACAGTTTTGACAGGGTGGCCGCCACTTTTATTTGCGCTGGTGGAAACCAGGGCTGTGCCCAGGTCGCGACAAAGCTGCGCCGCCCAGGGATGTGCGGTTACCCGCACTGCCAGGCCAGCTCTCCCTCCACGCAGCCAGGGCGCGCGCCGCCGGGCGGGAAGAATCCAACTGACGGGGCCGGGCCAAGCAGCCATCACCCGCAACCGATCAGTTTCGCGCAGCGGCTGAATCAGCGAATGGAAACGCTCGAACCGGTCTGCGATCAGTATCAGGCCCCTGCCAATCGGCCGACCCTTGAGCCGCGCCAACTTGCGAACTGCCCGCGGATTGAGGGGGTCGCACCCCAGCCCATAACAGGATTCGGTCGGATAGGCGATCAGCCCGCCCCGTTTCAGGTGGGCGCGCAGCGTGTCACGCTTCACTTCTTGCGTTCAATCGCGCGCCAGCCGATGTCCTTGCGATACTGCATGCCGGGATACCGGATGCAGGTTACCGCTTCGTAAGCCCGTTTCTGCGCCATCTTGACGCTGTCGCCCAGCGCCGTCACCGCCAACACCCGGCCGCCGCTGGTCACAAGCTCGCCGTCCCGCAAGCTGGTGCCTGCATGGAATACCTTGCAGTCCTCCGTCTCCTCAGGCAGCCCGGCGATCGTATCGCCCTTGCGCGGATTCTCCGGGTAGCCGTGCGCAGCCATTACGACCGTCAGAGCGGTGCGGCGGTCCCACTGGGCCTCGATCAGGTCCAGCTTCCCGTCAACCGCGTGCTCTAGCAAGGTGGCAAAATCGGACTTGAGACGCAACAGGATGGGCTGGGTTTCCGGATCGCCCATCCGGCAGTTGAACTCCAGCACTTTGGGAGCACCCGTTTCGTTGATCATCACGCCGGCGTAAAGAAATCCGGTGTACGGCAGGCCATCCCGGGCCATGCCCGCTACCGTGGGCATGATCACTTCGCGCATGATGCGTGCGTGCAATTCCGGGGTTATTACAGGTGCCGGCGAATAGGCCCCCATCCCGCCGGTATTGGGTCCCAGGTCGCCATCCAGAAGCCGCTTGTGGTCCTGGCTGGAAGCGAGGGCGAGAACGTTCTTGCCGTCCACCATTACCATGAAGCTGGCTTCTTCGCCGTTCAGGCATTCTTCAATGACTACCCGAGCGCCTGCCGCACCAAGCTTGTTGCCTGTCAGCATCATGTCCACCGCAGCGTGGGCTTCACTCAGGTTCTCGGCCACCACCACACCTTTGCCCGCCGCCAGGCCGTCCGCTTTAATGACGATGGGAACGCCTCTTTCATCCAGGAAAGCATGGGCCGCGGCAGCGTCGTCAAAGGTCCGGTATTCTGCCGTGGGAATGCCATGGCGGATCATGAACTGCTTGGCGAAGTCCTTGGAGCTTTCCAGTTGTGCGGCAATCCGAGTAGGGCCGAATACTCTCAGCTTTGCCGCGCGAAAAGCATCCACCACGCCCTCGGACAACGGTGCTTCCGGGCCCACGACCGTCAGCCCGATCTTTTCCCGTTTGGCGAATTCCACCAGGGAAGGGATTGCCGTAACCGAGACGTTTTTCAGGCCCGGGTCCCGGGCGGTGCCGCCATTGCCTGGCGCCACGTACACGAGCTGCACCTTGGGAGACTGGGCCAGCTTCCATGCCAATGCATGCTCACGGCCGCCGGAACCGATTACGAGTACCTTCATTTGGGGATTGGCAGCGAGGTGTCAGCAGTGAGGTCCGGGAAGCAAGGCGAATGTGTCGGAAGAATTCTACTCCTCACCACTCAGCCCTCACGCCTCGCCATCCTGAATCTAGTGCCTGAAATGCCGGTGGCCGGTAAATACCATGGCGATGCCATGTTCATCCGCAGCAGCAATCACTTCGGCGTCCTTGACGCTGCCGCCCGGTTGAATGACGGCTCTCGCCCCAGCTTGGGCCAGCACATCCAGTCCGTCACGGAACGGGAAGAAGGCGTCCGACGCCACCGCAGAGCCCGCCAACGGAAGGCCGGCGTTGCTGGCCTTGATGACAGCGATCTTGGTCGAATCAACGCGGCTCATCTGCCCCGCGCCCACGCCCAAGGTCTGCCCTGCTCGGGCGAAGACGATGGCATTCGATTTGACAAACTTGGCCACCTTCCAAGCAAACAGCATATCCTCGATCTCCTGCTCGCTCGGCTGGCGCCTGGTCACGACTTTCAGATCACTGCGGGAAACGTTGAAAGTATCCGCCGTCTGCGCCAGCAGTCCCCCGCCCACGCGCTTGAATTCCAGGCCGTTGGAGCCTTGCGCCAGGGGCACAGCAAGCACCCTCACGTTCTGTTTTTTTGCCAGCACTTCGCGCGCTTCGGCGCTGTAGGCGGGTGCGATCAGCACCTCGAGAAACTGGCCTACAACGGCTTGCGCGGTGTCGCCATCGACCTCGCCGTTGAACGCGATGATCCCGCCGAAGGCCGAGGTGGAATCCGTGGCGAAGGCTAGGCGGTAGGCGTGCAGCAGCGTGCCCGCTACCGCCGCGCCGGAAGGGTTGGCATGCTTGATGATGACGCAGGCCGGCGCGCTGAAGGTCTTGACGCACTCCCAGGCCGCGTCGGCGTCGCCGATATTGTTGTAGGACAATTCCTTGCCCTGCAGCTGGACATAGTGTGCGAGGGACCCGGGCGCCGGACTGGGGTCACGGTAGAACGCAGCGGCTTGGTGAGGATTCTCGCCGTAGCGCATGGATTGCACCCGGGTGAGAGTCAGATTGAGTTGTTCTGGAAACAGCCCGGCCTGACCGGCTTCATCGAGGCTGGTGAGATAGTTGGATATTGCGGCATCGTAGGCGGCGGTGTAGGAGAACGCTTTCTTTGCCAGTCTGAATCGTGTCGCGTGACTCAGCACGCCGCGGCTTGCCGCCATTTCCTCCAGGACAGGCGCGTAATCCGCCGGATCGGTCACGATCGCAACAGCACCATAATTCTTGGCCGCGGAACGCACCATGGCCGGGCCGCCTATGTCGATGTTCTCGATCGCATCCTCTAACGTGCAACCAGGGTCGGCAATGGTTTCGCGGAACGGGTAAAGGTTGACGCAGACCAGATCAATGAACGGTATCCCGTGTGCTTGCATGGTGGTGACATGTTCAGGCAGATCACGCCGCCCAAGAATGCCGCCATGGATTTTCGGGTGCAGCGTCTTGACCCTTCCATCCAACATTTCCCGAAAGCCCGTGAAGTCCGCAACTTCGATGACGGGGATTCCGTTTTCCGCCAACATTTTGGCGGTGCCGCCAGTCGAAATGATTTCCACTCCATGGCTGGTGAGCTGCCGCGCCAAGTTGAGTACGCCGGACTTGTCCGACACGCTGATCAAGGCGCGTTGAATTTTCATGGCATCGGAATCGCGTGACTTACTCTGACAAACCGTGTTGCTTGAGTTTTTTTCGCAGGGTGTTTCGATTGATGCCCAGCAACTCCGCGGCACGCGTCTGATTCCCCTCGGCGTGGTCGAGCACATAGACCAGCAAGGGCTTTTCCACTGCAAGTATCACCATATCGTAGATGCAGTTGGGGTCTTCCCCGTCCAGATCCTTGAAATAGCGGCTAAGCGATCGCCGGATGCACGCGGCGATGTCATTTTCCTCGATCAAATCCCCGCCCCCTAAGCTGCCAGTTCTTCTGTTTGAGCCGACTGGTCTTGATATAGCAAATAGTTGCTGGCCCGCGCAGCATGGCCAAAAAACTCATTTACAGCATCCAACTGTGCGCGGGCCGTCTCCAACTGGTTCATGGTATGACGAAATGCGCTGGCATTTACCAGCCCCCGGGTATACCAGGAGATATGCCTGCGCGCCACCCGCACGCCGGTATGTTCACCATAGAATGCATACAAGTCTTCCAGATGCCTGATCAGCACACAATGAATCTCGCTCACCCGAGGTGGCGGAAGATGGCAGCCGGTTTTCAGATAATGGTCGATCTCGCGGAATATCCATGGCCGGCCCTGTGCCGCCCGGCCGATCATGATCCCATCCGCTCGGGTATATTCAAGCACGAAGCGAGCCCTTTCCGGCGTGGTGATATCGCCATTGGCGATTACCGGAATTCGGGACTGGGCCTTCACTGCGGCGATGGTCTCATACTCGGCCTGACCCGTGTAGCCGCAGGCACGGGTGCGGCCGTGCATGGCGAGCGCATGGATGCCCGCGTCCTCAGCGATTCTCAGGACTTGCAAGGCATTGCGATGCTGCTTATCCCAGCCGGTGCGTATTTTCAGCGTGACCGGCACGTTCTGCGCGGCTTTAACGACGGCTGTCAGAATTCTTTCCACCAGCGGTTCATTTTGCAGCAAGGCCGATCCAGCCATGACATTGCAGATCTTTTTGGCCGGGCATCCCATATTGATGTCGATAATCTGCGCGCCACGCTCCACGTTGTAGCGTGCCGCGTCCGCCATCATGGCCGGGTCCGCGCCGGCGATTTGCACCGATTTTGGCTCCACTTCGCCGGCGTGATTCGCGCGGCGCTGAGTCTTGCTGCTGCCATAGAGAAGTGAATTCGACGTAACCATTTCGCTCACCGCCATCCCCGCGCCCATCTGCTTGCACAGTTGGCGAAATGGGCGATCCGTCACCCCCGCCATGGGCGCGACGATCAGGTTGTTCTTGAGCACATGGGGGCCGATACGCATAAGAAATCGGATTCTACCCCGCCCCTTACTCCCGCGGGAACTATCTGAATAATTTACAGTCGCCTGCGCCACTCTGGCACAACAAGGTGTGTTCTAATACTCCCACCCTGCAAACTGAGATCTTAAGGAGGAAACATGAGCTTCATGACTGAGTTCAAAGCATTCGTGGTCAAAGGCAACGCCTTGGACCTGGCCGTGGGCGTCATCATCGGCGCCGCCTTTGGCAAGATCGTCGATTCGGTAGTCAATGATCTGATCATGCCCATCGCGGGAAGAATTTTTGGCGGTCTGGATTTCACCAACCTGTTCATTCCCCTGGCTGACATACCACCCGGAACCGCTATGACCCTGGCCGAACTCAAGAAGGCGGGCGTCCCGGTGTTCGCCTACGGCAATTTCCTGACCATCCTGCTCAATTTCATCATCCTGGCGTTCATCATTTTCATCATGGTCAAACAGATCAACCGGCTGAAAAGGGAAGCGCCTCCACCTGCCGCAGCCGCGCCAGCCGAAGACACAGTGCTGCTCCGCGAAATTCGCGACAGCCTGAAGAAATAACCGTTGTAAATCCACAACATCAGCCGCAATTTGCCCCCCACCCAGCAGGCCTCTCCCAGATGCTCCTCCAAATCCGCCGCAATTGTTTACAATGGCCCGCTTAACCGGTCAGTGATATCAATTTATTGGGCATTGCCGATCGTGTGGCAGGGCGATAACTTTCCCAATGCACATTGAATTACGCTTACTCATAACAGGAGACATAAATATGCGTACAACCCCCTTTATTCTCAGCGTCCTAGGCGCAACCTTGATTTCCGCCGGTGCGATCAGCGTGCAAGCGGCCGAAGGCCGTTACTACGATCCGAGCAATGCCGCGAGCCAGAAAGAAGGAAAAACGATCGGTTATGAGCTCTATAAAACGATCGGGTGTCCTGGCAAGGGGCTTCTTGATACTCCATGCAAGGAACCGGCACCGGTTGATAGCGACGGCGACGGTGTCGTCGATGGCAAAGACAAGTGCCCCAACACACCGGCTGGCCGCAAGGTCGACGCCAATGGTTGTGAGCTGGATAGCGATGGTGATGGTGTTGTGGATGGCCTGGACAAGTGCCCCAACACACCGGCTGGCCGCAAGGTAGACGCCAATGGTTGTGAACTGGATAGCGATGGCGACGGTGTTGTGGATGGCCTGGACAAGTGTCCCAACACACCGGCAGGCCGCAAGGTCAACGCTGATGGTTGTGAGCTGGATAGCGATGGCGATGGTGTTGTGGACGACCTGGACAAGTGTCCCACGGTGCCGGCCGCAACCGCTGACGGCTGCCCGCCCCCTGCACCGGCTGCTGCGCCCGAACCTCCGCCCCCTCCCAAGAAGCTGGTCCTGGAAGGGGTGAACTTCGACAATGACAGCGCCAAGCTGCACTACGCGGCCGATGAAATCCTCGACAAGGCCGCTGCCACGCTAAAGGAATGGGGTGATGTCAAAGTGGAAGTTGCCGGGTACACCGATTCGGTGAACACTGATGAATACAATCTTGAACTTTCGAACCGTCGCGCCAATGCCGTGCGTGACTATCTCATCTCCAAAGGGATTGATGCCAGCCGCCTGACTGCCAAAGGTTACGGAGAATCCAATCCGATCGCGGACAATGGGACGGCGGAAGGCCGCGCCAAGAATCGCCGCGTGGAACTGATTCCACAGCAATAAGCGGATTGCATCAAAATCGATGGGGGCCTCACGGCCCCCATTTCTTATTCCGTGCACCCCCTCCGACTCCCTGCCTCTCCATCAGTGGGCCGCCTCCCAATTGGACCCAACTCCCACTCCGACTTTCAATGGAACCTTGAGTCTGGCCACTCCTTCCATCAAGCGCGGCAGGGCCTCCTTTACCGACGGCAGTTCCTCTTCAGGCACTTCGAGCACCAATTCATCGTGCACCTGTAGAAGCAGTTGGGTCTGCAGGTTCGATTGGTCCAGCCAGTTCTGTGCTGCGATCATGGACAGCTTGATCAGGTCCGCAGCAGTCCCTTGCATTGGCGCGTTGATGGCGGCACGTTCCGCGCCCTGGCGGCGCTGGGGATTGCGGCTGTTGATTTCCGGCAGCGTCAGGCGGCGGCCGAATACGGTTCTCACACACCCCTGCTCCCTTGCCATCTGCCGAGTTTCCTCCATGTAACGCGCCACCCCGGGGTAGCGGGCGAAGTAGCGATCGATATAGGACTGCGCGGCGGCGCGCTCCAGATTGAGCTGGGACGCCAAGCCAAATGCCGACATGCCGTAGATCAATCCGAAGTTGATCACCTTGGCCATGCGCCGCTGGTCGGAATTCACCTCAGCCAGGGGGACGCCGAATACTTCCGCCGCGGTGGCCGTGTGTATGTCCCGCTCCTCGGCAAATGCCGTCAACAGGCCCGGGTCATCAGAGAGGTGCGCCATGATGCGCAGTTCAATCTGCGAGTAGTCGGCCGACATGATCACTGATCCCGGCGGCGCGATGAAAGCTTCGCGTATGCGCCGGCCTTCCTGGGTGCGGGCCGGAATGTTCTGCAGATTAGGGTCCGAGCTGGAAAGCCGACCGGTCACCGCCGTGGCCTGTGAGTAGCTGGTATGCACCCGGCCGGTGCGCGGGTTGATCATCAGCGGCAACTTATCCGTATAGGTCGACTTGAGCTTGGCCATGCCCCGGTATTCCAGCAGGGCCTTGGGCAAGGGAAAGTTGGCCGCCAGGTCCTGCAGCACATCCTCGTCTGTGGATGGGGCGCCGCCTGGGGTTTTCTTGATTACCGGCAGCTTCATTTCGCCGAAAAGGATCTCCTGAATCTGCTTGGGCGAGTTCAGGTTGAAGGGCCGGCCGGCGATTTGATAGGCGTGCTGCTCGAGAACCAGCATTTTCTCGCCCAGCTCCCCGCTCTGTTTCGCCAGACTATGCCGGTCCAGCAATACTCCGTTGCGCTCCATGCGGAACAGGATTTCCGCGACCGGGAGTTCGATATGCTCATACACGTAACGCAAGCCCTGGTCCGCCACCAACTTTGGGTAAAGCACCTGGTGCACGCGCAGGGTTACATCTGCGTCTTCTGCCGCGTACTGCGTCGCGCTGTCCACGCTCACCTGGTCAAAGCCAATGTGCGAAGCGCCCTTGCCGGCCACATCATGGTAGCTGATGATCTTGAGACCGGTATGCCGCGCCGCCAGGCTGTCAAGGTCGTGCGCATGGTGGGCTTCCACCACATAGGATTCGAGCAGTGTATCCTGCACCACGCCGCGCAGCCGGATGCCATGGTTGGCGAACACGTGGCGGTCGAACTTGCCGTTCTGCATAAGCTTGGCCCGCGCCGGATCTTCGAGCCACGGCTTGAGCCGGGCCAGCGTCCGCTCGCGGTCCAGTTGCGCCGGTGCGCCGGGGTAGCTGTGCGCCAGCGGCACATAGGCGGCTTCGCCCGGCGACAGGGCAATGGACAGGCCCACGATTTGCGCGTCAAGCGGCGACAGGTTGGTGGTCTCCGTATCCAGCGCCGCCAGCTTGGCTTTGTCCAATCTGGCCAGCCAGGCTTCCAGCCGGTGTTCGGACAAGATGCTTTCGTATGCGGTGCGGTGGTCCTCGGTCAGCAGGCTGTTCTGCATCGGCGTTTCCGCAGCTGCAGCCGGCAATGGAACATCCCTGTCCTGGGCGAGCTCGCGCAGCCAGCTGCGAAAATCAAACTGTTCGTAGAGCTGCCTGAGCGCCCCCTGATTGGCAGGTTGCTTGCGCAGGGATGCCAATTCGAAGGGCAGTTCCACATCGGTCTTGATGGTCAGCAACTTGCGCGCAGTGGGCAGCCAGTCCGCCACATTGCGCAGGTTCTCGCCCACCACGCCCTTGAACTCACCTGCGTGGATCAGAACATTGTCCAGGGTTCCATATTCCACCAGCCATTTCACCGCAGTCTTGGGCCCCACCTTGTCCACGCCCGGCACGTTGTCGACTGCGTCGCCCATCAGGGTGAGGTAATCCACGATGCGCTCCGCCGGCACGCCGAATTTGGCCTGCACCCCTGCCTCGTCCAAGGTTTCGTTGCTCATAGTGTTGACCAGCTTCACCTGCTCATTGACCAGCTGGGCCATGTCCTTGTCTCCGGTGGATACCACGCTGCGCACCCCTTGCCGGGCAGCTTCCACCACCAGGGTACCGATCACGTCGTCAGCCTCAACCCCATCGACCACCACCAGGGGCCAGCCCGCCGCCCGGATGGTCTCGAACAGAGGTTCGATCTGCACCGCCAGGTCCTCCGGCATGGGTGGACGATGCGCCTTGTACTCCGGATACCAGTCGTCACGGAAGGTTTTACCCTTGGGATCGAACACGCAGGCGATATAATCCGCTGCTACGTCCTTTTCCAGCTTGCGCAGCATGTTGATGACGCCGTAAATGGCGCTGGTTGGAAAGCCCGCCTTGTTGCGCAAATCGGGAAGGGCATGGAAGGCACGGTACAGATAGGACGAACCGTCAACCAATAACAGTGTTTTGCGCGTATCGTTCAAGGAATACTCGAATGCATGAAACCAAGCTGCCGGAACTCGCGGACCCGCGCGGCTCCGCCGAAATCGATTACTCCGCGCGGGAATCGTGGCGGCTGTTCGGCATTATGGCAGAGTTCGTCGAGGCCACCGAACGGCTGTCCGCCATTCGACCCGCCGTCTCCATCTTCGGCAGCGCACGCACGCCGCATGACCATGCCTACTACGCGCTCACCGAGGAAATTGCCAGGCTGCTTTCCAACTCGGGATTCTCGGTTATCTCCGGCGGCGGACCGGGCATCATGGAAGCGGCCAACAGGGGCGCCTACTTTGGCCAGTCGCCGTCCGTCGGGCTCAACATCCAATTGCCGCATGAACAGCACGCCAACCCCTTTCAGGATATTTCCCAGACCTTTCAACACTTTTTTGCGCGCAAGGTCATGTTCGTCAAATTCGCCTCAGCCTACGTGGTCATGCCCGGCGGCTATGGCACCCTGGACGAACTGATGGAAGCCCTCACCCTGGTGCAGACCGGCAAGACTCGCACCATTCCCATCATCCTGGTCGGCAGGAAATTCTGGGCCGGGCTGCTGGACTGGTTCAACGCAACCCTGGTAGGCGAAGGCATGATCAACCCCGAGGACATGCACTTGGTGCAGCTCATTGACGAGCCCAAGGAAGTGGTGGAAGCCATATTCAGCCACTACGAAAAGCGCGGTTTCACGCCGTCTGCGGCAGAACGCGAAATCCAGTTGAACCTTTAAACTATGCTGAATATCGAAAGGGGAACACAAATGAATATAAGTTCGCGCCTGCTGGCCCTGGTTCTGGCCCTGCCTCTGGTTGCGCTCGCCGCCGATGCCAAGGGCCCGCCACCCGACGCGCAACCGGTGCCGGACGGCCCGCCGACAGCCAACGATATTGCCGAGCCGCAGATCACCATACGCAACATGGGCACGCATCGAGAGGAAGAATACCGTCTGCACGGCAAGCTTTACATGGTGAAAATCATCCCTCCCAAGGGCAAGCCTTATTATTTGGTGGACAACATCGGCAACGGAAAATTTGTGCGCTACGAAGGCCCGGTGGCCCCTATGGCCGTGCCGCAGTGGGTGATCCACACGTTCTGAGGGGTTGGCGCGCGGATCGGGCAAACCTGCGCATCTCTACGCCTTCCTCAATCCTTATGCAGCGCCTAACCACAGAGACACAGCGTTGAAAATAGACGGCAAGGATCACAGCACAACATTCACCCAGAAGGGATGGCGGCAGAAAACCCATGATTTCCTTGTCTCTGTGCCTATCTGGTCAACAACCTGCCGATTAGGTTAATTCATGTCCGTATTCACCACGGTCAGCTCCGATGAGGCCCGGGCT
>DASQBT010000051.1:0-3498 GCA_035635075.1 Thiobacillaceae bacterium
AACTGAAGAAAGTGACGGGTGTGGTGGAGCTGCGCACACGGGGATTTGCCCCTCATGTGAGTGATAGTGAAGTGATCACCATGGAGCTCGTCGGCGCGTTGTGTGGCTCCGACGGCGACGAGGTGATCTGGAAGTACTTTAAGCAACATTGGAGGGCTTGGTTTTCCGGGTTGGGAGACAGGTCGTTTCTCGTCATTGGCGAATTATTTCCTACCTCGTTTTGGTCGGCGGATCGAAATCTTGTGGCAAAACCCGGGAGAAGAGGCAGCTTAAGTCCAGAATCGGCACCACTCGGTCGCCATCCCGGAAACAGGACAGCGCGATGCGCGCCCAGGCCGACGGTTGCGCTGGCAGAGTACACGCCTGCTCGTCACTTACCCACCGGCGCGCTGGCACAGCCATCAACGGTAGCGCGCCATAAGCGATGGCTGCCGTAGGGGTCTGATAGGCGAAAATACCCACCAGCGCCGGCGTTGGAGCGGCGGGGCTTCCATGCAGCCAAGCCGCTATATCCAGAATCGGTACGATCTCCTCCTGCCAGAGCAGAACTTGCCGGCACCAAGGAGGGGTATCGGGAATTTCGAATACCTTGGGAGACTGGATCAAGTGAATCATCTCCCGCTCACCCACGGCGGCCCGCAATTCCGTGTCGAGAGGCAGCAGCCAGGCCGTTGCTTCAGCCATATCCTTTTCCCTGGCGTGTCCCGCGCTGGCAATAAGCCGCCAGGCGCGCGGTTGTGGTCAGGCAAGCAACGGTTGTCTCGTGCACGACAAGCGACTCGACCAGTGCTTCCGGCTTGGCCAGACAGGGCGGTAGTGGATAACGCCGGGGCGGAAGCACCAGCATTTCGATCTGATCACAGACAATGGCCAGCCGATGGAGACCATCGTCCAGCAACAGGCAAATGCGACGATTGGCAGGTATTGCCGCCGTCACCGCCAAGTCATCCCCTCTCAGGCAATAGACCGGCCAAGTTGCTCCGGCCAAGGTGATGGTCCCAGCGATTGGCGGAACCGCCCTTTGCCGTTGCACGTCCAGCACTGATTCCAGGGAACGGGTTTCCTGCTGGGGCAGCAGTAGGCGATGATGATCGAAAGCCAGCGCCACCAGCAGAGTCTCCCCGAACGGTGCCTTTTCGGGAACCCCCGCCATCATGTCCGCGTCCCGTAGTTGGAATTTCATAATCAACCGCCCGTGGTCACACCGCGCTTAGGGCGGCATGGATGTTATTGAGTAACTCCTGGTCGGCAAAGGGTTTGGTCATGTAGAAGTTCACACCCACCTTCTGAGCTTCACGACGGTGCTTGGCGGTGGAGCGGGACGTCACCATGATCACCGGCAGGGTGCGGGTGGCTTCTCCCGCCCGGACGTGGGAAGTGAGTTCAAGGCCGTTCATGCCCGGCATCTCCAGATCGACCAACAACAGGTCGGGTCGATGCGCTTCAATGATCGCCACCGCCTCTAGACCGTCTCGAGCAGTGCGTACCTCAAGGCCCGCATCTTCTACCGCCTGCGCCAGCGCGCGGCGGGCGCTCAGGGAGTCATCCACTACCAGCGCCATGCGCCGTCTAGGCTGAGGCGCGGCCCCAGGGCGCGCTGTTTCCACACGCCCCGGAGCGGCACGAGCGGCCAGCGGCGCACGCAGCAATTCCGGAAGATCCAGCACCGGTACCACCCCACCATCGCCCAGAATGGTGGCGCCGACAATCCCGGGGATTTTGGGGAAATAGCGGCCCAGGGGCTTGACCACCAGATCCCGGCTGTCCAACACCTCCTGCACCAGCACGGCGCGGGTAGCACCCGTTCCTTCCCGCACCAATAACAGGGCGCGAACATGGCGCTCGCTGGCGCGGCGATCGGGGGGAAGCTTGAGCAAATCTTCCAGAGAGGCAAGTTCGTGGAAATCATCGCCAAGCTGATAGATCGCCTTTTCGCCCCACGGACGGATTTCTCCCAGGCCAGCGTAGAGAATCTGTTCCACACCGTGGCTGGAAACGGCGAACCGCTGTTCGCACAAGCGGACCACCAGGGCATGAATGGCGATCAGGGTGACGGGCAGGCGAAATTCCACCCGGCACCCCCGATTGGCTTCAGAGTGAATCTGAAGCGAACCCTTCAACTCCTGCATGCGGCTATTAACCATGTCCAGGCCAATGCCCCGCCCAGAAGTCTGGGTGGCTTCGGTCCGGGTGGAAAACCCCGGACTCAGGATCAGTTGGCTCAGTTCCGCCTCCCCCGGCGTGGCGTCGACTGAAATCAGTCCTCTCTGGCGAGCGGCATCGCGAATGGCGGCAAAATCCAGACCGGCGCCGTCGTCCTGACAACGCACTACGATGGTGTGGCCCTCCCGGACGAAGGACAGTTCGATCCGGCCGACCGGATTCTTGCCCCGCGCCTGTCGCCGTGCGGGCGGTTCGATGCCGTGATCGATCGCGTTGCGCAGCACGTGCATCAATGGATCAGTGATATTCATCAGTAGGTTACTATCCATCAGGGTCTCGCCGCCACCGACCGTGAAATTGACTTCCTTATCGGTCAGGCGGCAGGTCTGCCGCACGCTGCGCTGTAGACGGGGCACGATCGTTTTGACTGGAATCATGCGGGTGCGCAACACTACTTCCTGACTCTCGCGATGCAAGCGACCCTGCATCACCAGCAGGTTGTCGAGGACGGTTATTTCCCCATGGATCTCCTGATCCAGGGCGCGGCTGTCGGCCGAGGCCTCTAGCAGGCGATGGGTCACCGTATTCAACTCGTTATACTGCTCCAGTTCCAACAGGTCGAAATCACCCTTGCCGGTGGTCTGGCCCTGTATAGGGGAGATCCCACGGATTTCCACCACTTGCTCCAATTCTGCGCTCAGTTGCTGGAAAACCTGATGCTGCATCTGCATCGTCCGCGCCTGGCGCAGCGCCTGGCGCGCCCGCTCCTGAATCTGACCGGTCAGAATGATAGATTCGCCCACCAGACGCAGCAGTTCGTCCACCAGGGACGCCGGCACGCGCACCAGCGGATCGGTGGCCGCTGGCTCCACTGTGGCGGCGGCTGCGGTGGCTTCGGCGACTTCAGCGACTTCAGCGCCGAGTGCAGCCGGCCGCACCGGCTCGCGGAGCACTTCTTCACCCTTGGGCAAGCCCTCCCGGTCGATCCGGTTGGCCCAATCTAGGATCGTCTGCAATACCTCCCGCGCCTGGGCTGGGGGCGCGCTCAAACCGACCAGCGCCTCGCTCATAGTTTCAAGACAGTCGGCGGCCGTCAGCAATGCTTCAGCGAGCGGCCGGTTGGGCAATGTCTGGTGCTTGGAAAGCGCCAGCATAATATCTTCCATGTGATGGGTCAGATTGGCGATGCCCCGCACCCCCACGGTGTTGCCCGCGCCCTTGACGGTATGCGCGATGCGTTGGGCCACCTCCACATCCTGCAGGACGCCTTGTCCTCCGGCCAGGCGCTGAATAGCGGCGGAAAGTTCCGCCGTCTGCCCTGGCAGTTCTTGCAAC
>DASQBT010000052.1:0-5719 GCA_035635075.1 Thiobacillaceae bacterium
CGCGGCGACAGCGGGATCATCGTGGTTCCTCAGCCAGCGTAGAAAATGCTCAGCATCCTCCGGAAAGGCGCTCATCTTCCCGGCGGGAACATTGAGCAAGTGACAGGTTTCAGGCGTGCTGTAAGCAACTCCCGGCCCCACCGTGGGACCACGTTCGATCAGTTTGACAGCCATCGGAATAGTGGCCGTGCGCAACAAGTGAACCGCTACCAGGGTACCGCTGAAACCCCCGCCGATAATGGCAATCGTGGGTGGATGGTCTGAACCCCGTACCGTCATGGCCGGCACTCCCCTCATTGGCGTGGCCCGGCGAGCAGGTTGTCGTAATCCGCGAATACCGACTCTTTCAGGGAAAACAGCTCCATCCGTTGCAAGGGCGGCGAGTACACATGCAGAGTGACCAAATCCTGCCCGGCGGGCTGGAGATTACCGACCTGATGCATGTCATGATCCTGGCAGGCCGTGGACTCGCCCGCACGTAACGATTTCATCTCGCGGGGGAAGAGCAGGCCACAGTCGCTGCGGCTGAAGTGAATTTCGGTGGCAGTGCCCTCGATCACTTTGACGAAGCAGTTGGAACCCGTGTGGTTATGGATGGGACTGCGCTGACCACTGCGCCAGCACAGGATCAGCGCACGAAAGGCCCTGCCTTCGTACAGCAAATGGCGCTGATAATAGCCCTCGTCGAAGGCCACATAAGCGGCGACATCGTGGCGCTTGAGCGGCAGCTCCTGCAACCGGTCCTGAAGATAATGCAGCGGAACCTGCTCCTCGAAGCGGTCGAAGTCGGCGAAGACACCGAAAAGCTGATCGAGCGACGAAGGCTGACATCGGGGTGGTAAATTTAGAATTTTTCCCATCAAATTAGTCATTATTCACCTCTAAAAAATTTCAACAAACTTGCGGATTAGGTCACATCGGCGATCGAGGTCGTTTCCATCACAGCGGAAATCTGCGTGGCAATCGCCTGGAAGAAGCGAATCAGGGATTGTTCTCGTTCGATCGGGGTGGGTTCATAGAAGTAGCGGCTGACCGAGTAGGTGGGCGCCAGCGCCCCATCCAGTAACCGGACGACTTCCGCGATGGTGATCTGGGCCGCCGGTTTGGCCAGCCGATAACCGCCGCGCGACCCGCGGACACTGCGCACGTAGCCGGCACGCTTCAGCGACAACAGAATCTGCTCCAGAAATTTCGCTGGAATCTGCTGGGACTGGGCGATGGCTTCCACAGAAAAACAGCCCTCCGGGTCCTGCCGGGCCAGGAAGATCAGCGCCAGCAAGCCATACTCGCTGCGGGTAGTCAGTCTCATGCACGCTATAATTGCTACTAAATTGCTAGGAATAGTAGATTAATCGGTAGGCTTCTGTCAACACCCTAGGTTCCTCAGTAAGTCAGTGCGATCATCGTACGTACCTACGGGGTTGAATGCGCTTTGGCGAAGAGACCGGCGATAGAAGGTAGGCCGCGCGCACCCTACTGCGGCAGGCATCATAGCAGCATTCCTCTCAAGCCAATTTAGAAGTCAGATTACAAGGGGGTCCAAGCCTTTCTGAAGGCGTGAAAGTATTGTAGGATCCGCCGATCTTTTAACATAAGCCATTATTTCAAAATATTTTTTCCTAATTTAACGGAAAAATCCAATAAACCAGAGTAACGTCCGGTGGCACTGCTGGCGACCATGACAGCAAGGGATGGATTTGACAACAGGGTTAAGTTTATAATACTATTCATATCAATTAAGTCATATATAGACAAATAGACTTTCTGTAGCGAGTACGCCCTGCTAGTGCTCGTTTATCTGGTTCCACAAGATAGTAAGCAGATGTATCTTTTTATCCCATTAATCCGATAGGATAAGGTGTAAAAATGATTGAACAGATTACCATTCTCGGTGGACATGGTCGCGATGGCACGCCGGACGCCGTATCGCGTCTCGACCTGCGGATGGGCGATGTGGTTAGCATTGTGGGTCGTACCGGTTCGGGCAAGACGACGCTGATTAATGACATCGAACTGTTTGCCGACGCCAACACGCCGACCGGCCGCCGCCTTCTTATCAACGGCCAGCGTCCCCCTGCCGACTACCGCGACGACCCGGCACGCCATCCCATTGCACTCATCACTCAACACACGACGTTTCTTTCCGATCTGCCGGTAGACGAATTCCTGCACATCCATGCACGCATTCGCAGTACCGCGCGCTCAGAGATCGAAACAGCCATCGAACGGACCCTGGCCTTCGCCAACCAGTTGACCGGCGAGCCCATCGTGTTGTCCAGTCGTATGACCGAGTTGTCCGGTGGGCAGACGCGCGCCTTGCTTATCGCCGATGCGACGATTATCTGCAACACCCCCATCGTCCTGCTGGACGAAGTGGAAAACGCCGGTATCCATCGCACCCGCGCGCTGGAGCTGTTGCGCCAGTATCGCAAAATCTTCATTTTCGTCACCCATGATCCGCGTATCGCGCTGCTGTCGGATTATCGCATCGTGGTGCAGGATGGACGTATTGCCCACGTTCTGCAGACCGATGCGGTGGAGCGCAAACTCGCACCGGTTGTGAGTCAGCTGGATGACACACTCTCGCGGTTGCGTGACAAGATTCGCCTGGGCGAGCGCGTGACTCCGCTCGAACTGGAGGGCTGGGCATGAAACTCGCCATCTGTGCCGGGCCGGCGACGACTGGCAAGACCTCGGTGCTGCGGCACATGATTCGTAAGCTGCACGCTAACCAGCAACGCGTGGCCTTTCTCAAGATTGATGTGCAATTCGCGGAAGAAGACGAGCAGTTCACGCACGAGTTTGGCATTCCGACGCGCAAAGTGTATTCGGGCGAGTTATGCCCCGATCATTGCAACGTCATGGTGCTGGGCGACGCGCTGCACTGGGCGCGTCGCGCCGGCAGCGATGTGCTGTTGGTCGAGACGGCTGGCTTGTGCCTGCGCTGTTCGCCCTATGTCGACGGCGGGTTGGGCATGATCGTGTTGGAAGCCACCAGTGGAATGAATCTGCCGCTCAAAGTGGGACCGATGTTGTCGCTCGCCGATGTCGCGGTCGTGACCAAGATTGATCGCGTCTCACAAGCGGAGCGCGAAGTGTTCCGGGCGCGCATCCAGGATGTCGCACCCACGGTGCGTATCCGCGAGGTCAACGCCCTGTATGGCATTGGTATTGATCCGCTTATCGATCATATCCACATAACGCCGGATGCGGGAGTCAACTTGCTCCTACGCGGCAATCCTCCCGTGGGCACCTGTACGATCTGCGTTGGCAAGAAAGAGATCGGCTGGCAGTCCCATTTCGGGGTCGTGCGTGCCTTGGAGAATCAGCTTTTCTATCGAGGTGAATAACATGGTGGAACCCATTTACTTTGACCATTCAGCGACCACGCCGCTCGACCCTCGTGTAGCGCAAGCGATGGAGCCATGGCTGGGGGCAAACTTTGGCAATCCTTCCAGCCTGCACTGGGCGGGGCGACAGGCGCGTGAGGCCGTCGAACTCGCGCGCTGCCAAGTCGCAGCACTCCTCAATGCGCAACCGAACGAAATTATCTTTACCGCCAGCGGCACTGAAGCTGACAATCTGGCGCTCAGCGGTGTGATTGAGGCACTGGGACCGGGTGACCACCACCTTATCACCAGCGCCATCGAGCACCCGGCGATTCTGAACACGTGCCGTTATCTCGAACGGCGCGGCGTCGGGGTCACCTACTTGCCGGTGAATGGAGAAGGGCTTGTCAAGCCGACCGATTTGATTCAAGCCCTGCGCCCCACTACGCGCCTGGTGTCGATCATGGCGGCCAACAATGTGGTCGGTACCTTGCAGCCTGTCACAGAACTTGGGCGCATCGCCCGCACGCGGGGTGTGCTGTTCCACACCGACGCTGTCCAGGCGGCGGGTAAGATTCCATTCGATATGCAGGCGCAGCCGATTGATCTGCTGTCGATGTCGGCTCACAAACTCCATGGGCCTAAAGGGATTGGGCTGTTGTATGTACGGGAAGGGGTGCCGCTGGCGCCTTTGATTCACGGCGGTGGGCAGGAACGCGGGTTGCGTTCGGCGACGGAGAACGTTGCAGGCATCGTCGGCTTGGGCCTTGCTGCCGAGCTCGCACGAGTCGAAATGGCGGATGAAGCAGCACGCCTTGTCCACTTGCGGGATCGTCTCATTGACCAAGTGACGGCTACTATCCCCAATGCCTACCTGGTCGGTCATCGCTACCTGCGTCTTCCAGGGCATATCTGCCTGGGCTTTGCGGGACAGGAAGGTGAAGCGATCAAACTCTTGTTGGCGCTCGACGCCGCGGGCATTGCCATTTCCACGGGTAGCGCGTGCAGTGCGCATCATGCCACCGAGCCTTCCTACATTTTGCGTGCCCTGGGTTTTGATCCGTTGCAAGCGCGCGGCTCTCTGCGCATCACCCTGGGACGGTTCAATACCGATGCTGAAGTGGATCGCTTTTTGGAGGTGCTGCCGCCGCTCTTAGGGGAACTGCGCCCAATCACATCACGCCGCTGGGCAATCGCTTGAAGGAGAGTAGCATGATGACTGACAGGCAAACCATGACCGTCGACGATTTACCCGGTCGGAACTGCGGCTTGTGTGGCTTTCGGACCTGTGAAGAAATGGCTGCACAGTCAGTCAACCGGCCTGGGATCCTCCAACGCTGCATTCCCCTTTCCGCCAACCGCGTGCAGTTTCAGCCCACCGCGGTGGCAACAGGACCCGCTGCCCCGGCGTGCGATGGCTGCACCGTAGGCACGCTCAAAACCCCGTCTCTGGCCGAACCTACCTGGCACGATACCCTGGGGCGCGAATTCGACTTTTACCTGGAGCATTTTCCCGAGGAACCAGGGCCACGTGAGATTATTCTGCCGCACAATCCCCTGCTGACGCGCGAGTTGGATATTCAGGTAGGCGATATTCTTATCGGTCGTCCCTTGGGTATGTCCTGCGGTTGTCCGATTACCCATTGCGGCGTCGTGATGGATGTCGACCACCGCACTGGCGTGATTACGTGGTGCGTGACAGGCCCGCTCAACCCGCGTCAGCAAGGATTTAAAGACCTGGGCTATTACATCGCCGAGGGTTATGAAGGCTTAATAAGCCAGGCGCGCTGCCCGATCAAGATCGGTATGCGCTATTTTTTCCAACCGCGCCTGTGCATGTTGCAATGGCGACACAGCGGTCTGGTCAATTTTATGAATCACACGAGCGAGGGCTTACAGGTGCGAGTCGAAGGATTATGGATTGGCTGAAGGCTAATCCGTTTTATTCATGGGTTCCCTCCCTTTGGGGGAAGAGCCAAGATGGAAGGAGTGTGCCCATTAACACGGCTACTCAAGACAGCAACCATCAAGAAAGGCTTTACCTAGAACCCAAATCGACGCGACCTTTGCCCAAGCTGGACTGACGTCTGATATCGTGATGTCAGCGTTGGACGCCGATGTGATCAAGACATAGGGGGCTTGACCTGGGATAGGCGCATTGCCTCAATAACTTGCGACCCAGCTAATAGGCTGCCGCAGAAGTTTTGACAGTAGTGATCGAAAAAATCGAGCAGACGACGTGAGCAAGAGGTTTCCTATGGACTACCAGCGATGGCTAACACAGACATGAGCGGCTTCTCCAAGAATTGCAGGTTCAGAGGTGAGCTCCCGTCGGAAGGGCAAGCCCCACCGGTAGGGTAAGTCTCTCAGAGGCTGGAATGAGAGCTTAT
>DASQBT010000053.1:0-8034 GCA_035635075.1 Thiobacillaceae bacterium
AACGCCGCAGAAGGCCTGGTGCGTGAACTTGCCAGGAGCACGGAATGGCGAGTGGTGGGCCTGCTGGATGATGCGCCGCGCAAGCAGGGGCGCGACATCCACGGGTTTTCCGTACTGGGACCGATTGCTACCGTGAGCCGGCATGCCGAAGCGCTTGGCGTCACTCACGTGGTAATTGCCATGCCTGGCGCAACGCACACCGTGCGCAAGCTCGCGGTCGAATTATGCAGCGCTGCCGGACTCACCGTGCTGACGGTGCCGGCGATCGCGGACCTGGTGAGTGGACGGGTGAGCGTGTCCAGCCTGCGCAAGATCGAACTCGATGACCTGCTGGGCCGGGATCCGGTCAAACTGGACGAGTCCGGGCTAAATCAGTTGATACGCGACCAGACCGTACTGGTCACCGGCTCGGGCGGTTCGATTGGTTCCGAACTGGCCCGCCAGCTAGCCCGATTCGGCCCCGTCCGTCTGGTGCTGCTGGACCATAGTGAGTTTGCTCTGTACCAGATAGAACAGGAATTTGTCCGCACTCATCCAGAACTGGATTGCCGCTTTGTCATCGCTGACGTCAAAGAGAAAAGGGTGATGGAACAAGTCATGCAAACCTTTCGGCCCGCGATTGTTTTTCATGCGGCTGCTTACAAGCATGTGCCGCTCATGGAACATGAAAACGCCTGGCAGGCAGCGCGCAACAATATCATGGGCACGCTGGTCACCGCCCGCGCCGCGCAGATCCATGGGGTGAGGAAATTCGTCCTGATTTCGACCGACAAGGCGGTCAACCCGACCAATGTGATGGGTGCCAGTAAGCGGGTGGCGGAGCAGGTGTGTGAGGCGCTGCAGATTGGAGTGACCCAGTTCGTCTCGGTGCGATTCGGCAATGTGTTGGGCTCTTCCGGAAGCGTAATCCCCAAGTTCCAGCAGCAGATTGCTGCAGGAGGACCTCTTACGGTCACTCATCCAGATATCACCCGCTACTTCATGTCCATCCCCGAGGCGTGCCAGTTGGTGCTGCAGGCAGGGCTGATGGGAAAGGGCGGGGAGATTTTCGTCCTCGACATGGGAGAGCCGGTAAAAATCGCCGATCTCGCCAGGCAGATGATCAGGCTTTCAGGCCACGATGAAAGCGAGATTCTTGTCGAGTACACAGGATTGCGATCCGGGGAGAAGCTCTATGAGGAACTGCTCGCCGACGAAGAATCGACCCTCCCCACCCCGCACCCCAAATTGCGCGTGGCGCAGGCCCGGGAAGTTCCTGACGGACTGCTAAGCGAATTGGACGCTTGGTTCCGGACCGACGATCTCAAGTCCGAACAAGCGGTCAAGGAAGCGTTGAAGAAATGGGTGCCGGAGTATGCGCGTCAGGACGTGCCGCCCGCTGATCCACGCGGCGCGACGACCGCCGCACAGAACATGGCAATCACCAGCCACACCAGCACCGACCACTGGGCTGAATAGAATGACGAGTGCGTGTTGAAGGGAAACAGCCACGCCAGCGCGGCCAGGGCGAAAGGCCAGGACTGCACCTTCTGCTCGGCCTCGGCTTGTTGCCAGCATTTGACCAACAGGAAATAAAACACTGCCAGCCCGGCCAGCCCTACCAATCCGGCCTCGGTTGTGACTTCAAGCACCAGCTGATGCGCATAACTGGCGCCCGTGACTTTGCCAGTCTCCTGATCGGGTTCTGGCTGTATGAAAGGGTCTCCTCGCATCGCAAAATCAGGGTACGCAAATCTAAACGTTCTGACTCCCACTCCGTTGACCGGATGGGCCTCGATCATGGCGATGGCGTCCTTCCACAAAGTCAGGCGGCTGGAAAGAGCCTGGTCGATCTTTGCTTCATCGCCCGAGAACAGCAACAGAGATTGATCCAGACGCGCCCGAGTACCCGAATTCTGCAGGGCCAGGAATGCCCCCAGCACCAACAGAAGCACCGCAAACGCCGCCGTCTTCCATGGCGCTATTTTCCGCGTCTGCACTTCCATAAGAATCAAGGCTGCGCAAACCACGGCGTAGCTGACCCAGCCGCCGCGGCTGCCTGCCATCAACACAACTGCACCGCTGCACAGCAGCGCGACGATCATCAGTACTGGCCTGCGACGCAATGACAAAATGAGAAAAGGCGCCAGCACCGGCAGTGCTACGCCCAATCTCCAGTGATGTTCACCGAATACGCCATTGAGCCGCGACGGAATTTGAGCATAGCCGAACAAGTCATGTCCGACTGCTGCCTGAAACAACGCATCTGCCACCCAGAATGCCGTCAGCCCGGCCAGCAGCTTGACGAGCAGCGTGAGTCGCTCGGAGTCCTGCAAAGCCCAAATCACGAACAAGCCGGCCAAGTACAGTCGTGCGAACGCCAGCACGGCCCCTCCCGTATCCTCAAACCTGTAACTGTCGGGGAGTGAAACCAGCATCGGTATCCAGATGCACGCGGCCAGCAGGCTAAAGACCTTGACAGCAGGCAGGCGGAAAAGATCCTTGCCCAGTTTGTAGGCAAGCACCATGCCGCTGATCGCCATGATCAGCACGGGCAACTCCACCGATCGCGCAACCGGAAACAGCAGGAAACTGGAGAAAATCAGGCCGGTGGAATAATGCTTATGGATATGCAATGACATGACATCAACGAAACAATATGGGAGATGAGCTCGCGCAATTCCTTCGCGATCTTGTCACCCTCATGCTCAGAAACTGCGCAATCCGTTTGGAAACGATTGGCCAGCTTTGAAGTCTCCGGTCACCAGGCTGGGAAGGTTTGATGCGAGCCAATCCGGTCTGATCGCTTTCATGCATGCATGATAGTCGGGGTTGCGGCATACCTTCGCGTAGCAACTGATGCATGGCAAATCAGCCTGGACCGCCAGCGTTGAGCCGCCGATAGGCTTGACCCGGCGTGGATCGGTCGGTCCGCACAGCACCAGCAGGGGCCGGCCCGCGGCCGATGCAAAGTGGGCAGTACCCGTATCATTGCCGATGATGGCTATAGCCCCCTCGCACAAAGGCGCAATTTGCAGCAGCGCCAACTTGCCGTTCAAGTTGACGACAAAGTTGCCCGCAGCCTCAATCTGCGCGCAATCCTCCACCTCGTCCGGGCCGCCGATGAGCACGATCTTCTTCACTCCCTGCGTGTGCAGCAAATTGGCCAGCTCAGTGAAGCGCTCCACCCCCCAGCGTTTCAACAGGCCGGCCGCGTTCGAGCCCGGCAGCAGCACAACGTAGCGCCCGTCCTCCAGCCCATGTGCATCGCGTAACGCTTTCGCGCGTTCGATCTGTTCCGCAACCGGATGGAATACCGGGTGCGGGGTACGCGCGGGAATTCCCGCCGATTCGAGCACCGAGCGCATCATGACAAAGGCATGCGCCTTGGGATCCCGATTTTCGGGCCGATGCGTATAAGGAAATCCACCGCGATTTCCCAACCGGAAACGGGGTGCGCCGCCGCTCAGCCAAAGCAGCGTGAGGAGAAATCGGGAATGGTCAGAACGCTGCAAGTCAACCAGCAGATCATAGCGTCCGGCGCGAACCCGTCTTAGCCATGCCAGGGCATTGGCCCAGCGTTGACCCTTCTTGCGTACATCGATGGCAAAGACCTCCGTGAAGCGGGGATCCGCCTTGAACAGGCCGACACAATTGGGTTGGGTGTTCAGATCGATTTCGGCATCGGGGAATGCGCGCGCAATATCCTCCATCAGCGCGCTCGCAATCACCACGTCACCCAAGGCGCTCCATTTGATGATGAGGATGCGCCGGACTTGATTCTTGTCGATAAGGATTTTGGAAACCTGGCGGGAGGCTGCCATGTCTGCGCCTCTGCCAGCGCTATCGCGCTGCCGTTACAGCGCCAGCGAACGCATCAAATATGGGCTGCAACTGAGCCCGCTTGGTCTTGAGCGAGGCCTGATTCACCACCAGCCTGGCACTGATATCGGCAATATGCTCCACCGCAACCAGGCCATTTGCCTTGAGCGTCCCGCCGGACGAGACCAGGTCGACGATCGCATCAGCCAGCCCGACCAGCGGCGCCAGCTCCATTGAGCCATAGAGCTTGATCAGGTCGACATGCACGCCCTTGGCGGCGAAGTGTTCACGCGCGGTCTTGACATACTTGGTGGCAACCCGGATGCGTCCCCCTTCACCCACCCGGTTTGCATAGTCAAAACCTTCCCGAACGGCAACCATCATGCGGCAGCGGGCGATGCGCAGATCCAGCGGCTGGTAGAGCCCTTCCCCGCCATGTTCATCGAGCACGTCCTTGCCCGCCACGCCCAAATCCGCCCCACGGTATTGCACATACGTTGGAACGTCCGTGGCGCGCACGATGAGCAGCCGCACATCGGGCCGGTTGGTGGCGACAATAAGCTTGCGCGAACTGGAAGAATCTTCAGCCGGCACAATTCCGGCCGCGCTCAGCAGCGGCAAGGTTTCATCAAAGATGCGGCCTTTGGAGAGGGCTAGGGTGATCATGAGATATTCAATGCAGACGGCGCACCCGCGCGCCCAGCCTGCCAAGTTTTTCCTCGATGCGCTCGTAGCCGCGGTCCAGGTGATAGATGCGCTCGATGATGGTTTCCCCCTGGGCGACCAATCCGGCCAGCACCAAACAGGCTGAGGCGCGCAGGTCGGTAGCCATCACCGTTGCTCCATCCAGGCGCGCAACGCCGCGGACCAGGGCGGTGTGGCCGGATACCTCTATATTCGCACCGAGTCTGCGCAGCTCCTGAACGTGCATGAAACGATTCTCGAATATGGTTTCGGTGACGCTTGCCGCGCCCTGGGCAATGGTGTTCAGGGCCATAAATTGCGCCTGCATGTCGGTGGGAAAGGCGGGGTGCGGCGCGGTGCGGATATCCACTGCCTTGAGCGCATGTCTGCCCCTACTCGCCTCAATCCAGTCAGCCCCCAGTTCTACTTGGGCGCCTGCATATCGCAGCTTGGCAATGACTGCATCCAGGGTATCCGGCTGGGCATGGGTTGCGCGTATCCTTCCGCCAGTCATCGCTGCCGCCACCAGAAAGGTACCGGTTTCGATCCGATCCGGCATGATGCGATGATGCGCGCCCGTCAACGCTTGCACCCCATGGATAGTTACTACATCGGTGCCGGCGCCCTCGATCTTCGCGCCCATCGCAGCCAGGCAACTTGCCAGGTCAACCACTTCCGGTTCACGTGCGGCATTCTCCAGGACGGTAGTGCCTTCAGCCAGACAGGCTGCCATCATGAGATTTTCCGTGCCGGTCACGGTCACCGTATCCATGACAATGCGCGCACCCCTGAGCTTCTTTGCCGCAGCGTGAATATAGCCATGCTCGATGTGAATCTGCGCGCCCATGGCCTGTAAACCTTTGATGTGCAGATCCACCGGACGCGATCCTATTGCACAGCCCCCCGGCAGGGAGACCCGTACCTCGCCAAACCGTGCAAGCGTGGGTCCCAGCACCAGTATCGATGCACGCATGGTTTTCACCATCTCGTAGGGCGCTTCCAACACCGGCACCTCTTTTGCGCACAGGCTCACACGATTGCGTTCATCCAGGGTTACCCTCAGCCCCATGTGGCCCAGCAGCGCCAGCATCGTGCTGATGTCCTTGAGATGGGGCGCATTGTCGAATATCAGGGTTTCAGGCGTCAGCAGGGCAGCGGTCAAGAGCGGAAGCGCCGCATTCTTGGCGCCCGAGACGCGCACTTCCCCCTCGAGGGCCGTGCCGCCGTGTATGGACAGCTTATCCATTATCGATTCGGCACGTTGCGATCCGGATCGGTCACCGAGCCGACAATGCGTCGTGCTCCAGAGCGTGCAAGGGGTGCCGAACAGATAAACATTAAGCACAGCTCGCTAACGGGACAGCCCGCAGGACGCATCGCATACCGCGCCCGTCCTCCAAAAGTAGCGGCCTCAAGCATCATGTGAACGTCTCATTAGTGCCGCGCCCAGTCCTCGGGGGTGAAGGTCTTCATGGAAAGCGCATGAATCTCTTCCCGCATGCGCTCCCCCAGAGCCTTGTAGACCAGTTGATGCTGCTGCACCATGTTCTTGCCACGAAACTCGCTGCTGACGATGATCGCTTCGAAATGTTGTCCATCACCCCTCACCTGCACGGTCTCACAGGGCAGCGCTGCCTCAATCCAGCGTTTGATATCTTCCGGTGTCACCATATTGATTCGGCACGAAAAAAAGCTAAACAATCGTCATTGAGCCGGCACACGAACTGCGTTCATCAGGATTAAGCACGGGCGCCGAGTCAGTATCAAATTCAGCCAGCAAATTCAAGCATCAGAAAGCATCATACGTCACCTGTTGCGGTTATCGTCCCCTTGCCGCCGCGATATCAGTACCTCAGCTTGTAGCCGCGTTTGAGCAGCACGAGGGTAAATGCGGATATTGCCACAAAGCAACCGGCCACCACCAGAAAGCTGGTGGCCGGGGCCGCATCCGACTGGCCAAAAAAGCTGTAACGGAAACCGTCGGTCATGTAAAACACCGGATTAAGATGGGAGGCGATCAGCCAGAACGGCGGCAGGGAGTGGATGGAATAGAACACGCCGGAGAGGAAGGTGAGTGGCATGATGATGAAGTTCTGGAACGCGGCCATCTGATCGAATTTTTCCGCCCAGATGCCTGCGATGATCCCCAGTGCGGAAAATATGCCGGTTGAAAGAAATGTGTAGGTTAACAGCCAGAGCGGATGGAGCATGCGCAGCTCGGCAAACCAGATTGTGACCGTAAACACCCCCAACCCAACGACCAGCCCCCTGACCATGGCGGCCGCCATGTAGGCCGCAAACAGTTCGAAATAAGACAGGGGCGACAGCAGGACAAAGATGATGTTGCCGGTGATCTTCGATTGGATCAGACTCGACGAGCTGTTGGCGAAGGCGTTTTGCAGCGCCGACATCATCACCAGCCCGGGAACCAAAAAATCCGTGTAGCTGACTCCGGGAAAGACCTGCACCCGGCCTCTCAGCGCATGGGAAAAGATCATGAGATACAACATGGCCGAGATCACCGGCGCGAGCACAGTCTGGAAAGCCACCTTCCAGAAGCGCAATACCTCCTTGTAAAAAAGCGCATTGAACCCGCTCATGCGCGCGCCTCCCCCCGCACTTCCCATTTGGCCGCTCGCCCAGTCGGCGCGCAGCGGTCATTCGCGAACATGCAGATTCCCGCAAGCACGGCCCTTCCTACTGCTCATGGTCGCACCTCGGTTCGCCAATTCGGCCATCCTGGCGATCCATGTCGGCGCGCAGCGGCCGTTCGCGGACGTTCAGATCCCCGCACGCGGGGCCCCTCTTCACTGCTCATGACCGCACCTCGGTTCGTCAATTCGGTCATCCTGGCGCTCCATGTCGGCGCGCAGCGGCCATTCGCGGACGTTCAGATCCCCGCACGCGGGGCCCCTCTTCACTGCTCATGACCGCCCCATGATTCCCATGAACACGGTTTCCAGATCCGCTTCCAGCAACTGCATCGTTCTCACCTTGAGGTCAGCCTGGCGCAGCCGGGCAAGCAGTTGCTCCAATTCGGCGTAATCACGGAAGCAGAATTCCCAGCCGCCATCCGCCGCAGCCACCAGGGGAACGTCCGGCGGGGGCGTGCCGCCTTCCAGCTCCAGGCGCGCCCAATTCTCGCTCGACCCGGCGAGAAGATTTTTCGTGCTGTCGAGCGCAACGATGCGGCCCGCCTTCATCATGGCAATGCGGTTGCAGAGCATCTCCGCCTCTTCAAGATAATGCGTGGTCAGCAGGATGGTATGGCCCTGGCGATTGAGATCCTGAATGAACTCCCACAGGGTTTGGCGCAGGCCCACATCCACGCCTGCGGTGGGCTCGTCCAGTACAATGAGCGGCGGTTTGTGGACCAGAGCCTGCGCCACCAGCACCCGCCGCTTCATACCGCCGGACAGCGCGCGCATGTTCTTGTCGGCCTGCTGGGTAAGGTCGAGCCGTTCCATGACTTCGCCCAGCCAAGCCTCATTGCCTCTGATGCCAAAATAGCCGGATTGCAGACGCAGGGTTTCGCGTACGGTGAAGAAC
>DASQBT010000054.1:0-5549 GCA_035635075.1 Thiobacillaceae bacterium
CATGCTTCGGGTACTGGGCTCGGGACCCTGCACCGGGGTCCGATGCTCGGCCGGTCGACGGATAAGTACCACGTTCGTCTGCTGGATCAGGCCAAGCTGAGGCTCTATGGCAAGCGATTGAGAAGCGGAGAGATTGCCGACATCGAGCATGTCGGTCTGCATCCGCCCGCCCCGGTGGAGATGTTCGTGGATCACGTCAATGCCGAGCTGGGCCAGCCCGCCCATGAGACGCAGTGAATTGAGGAAGGCTCAAACCGGCCCAGGGTCCTCAAAGGACATCCTGCCAATTGCCAGCTAGCTGGGCTGCTGGGATTGTGCAGCAGCACAAGGATGACTTGTTCGTTCCGATCTTACTTTTGCGGTGGAACGGGCGGCTCCTTCAGGCTGGAATAATAGGCTGCAATATCTTCCATGTCCTTGTCATTGTATGGCAAAACGAAAAACTGCATCATGGGATGCAAGCGTCGGCCAGTACGATACTCTATCAGCGCCGAGAGAAGCGTGTGCTCATCCATCCCCGCCAATTTGGACATTCCGCCTCGCAACAGAGGAATCTCCCGTTCTCCGTTTACGCCGTGGCAAAAAGCGCAGTTAATAGCCTTGTCTTTCCCTGCTGCCGGGTTGCCTTCAGCCAGCGAGGCTGAACTAAACGCCGAAATCATGGCAGCCATCATCAATATCGACCTTCTTTTCATAATGTCTCCTTTGGTTTAGGAAGTTGCTCTTACAAGCAAATTCAATTTAGCATTCTTTTCATTCCGTTATTCCCATTCTTTGGGATCGGGTGAATGAACCGCCCCCGGGGTTTTGTAGGGGCTGGTTGGTTTAAGTTAGGCCACCACGGCGGCCCCGCCGGCGAGTTGCCGATAGTATTTTGCGTGAGCGTCAGCGGGCGGGACATATTCGATCCCCTCCAGCAGCCGGTGATGGTTGAACCAAGCCAGCCATTCCAGGGTGGCCAGTTCGACAGCTTCCGGAGCGGCCTGTCGAGAGTTATTGCTGAAATGTCTGCTCTGGTGCTGCCCCTGTTGATGATTCCCTGACCCGCCGCCTTAAACCTCGAACACCTCCACCATGCTGTTTACCCCATCCTGGTCCAGGCTTTCGATCCGCACCGTATAACCCCACAAGCGCGCAATATGGCGCAGCATTTCCGACGTGGTGTCGCCCAGCGGCCGGCGATTGTGCATGTAGTGACGCAATGTAAGGGAGCGGTCGCCGTAGATGTTGACGTCGTAGACCTGGATGTTGGGCTCGCGGCTGCCCAAGTCGTATTGCTCAGCCAGCAATTGGCGCACCACACGATAGCCGGCGTCGTCGTGGATCGCGGCGATTTCCAGTTTTTCCTCGCGGTCATCGTCCACCACGGCAAACAATTTCATGTCGCGGATCAGCTTGGGCGATAGGTATTGGGCGACGAAGCTTTCGTCCTTGAAGTTGCGCATGGCGAAATCGAGTGACTTCACCCAGTCTTTGCCGGCCAATTCCGGAAACCAGCTGCGATCTTCCTCGCTTGGGTGTTCGCAGATGCGGCGAATGTCCTGGAACATGGAAAAGCCAAGGGCGTAGGGATTGATGCCGCTGTAGCCGCGGCTGTAATAGGGCGGCTGGTAGACTACGTTGGTATGGCTTTGCAAGAACTCCATCATGAAGCCGTCGGTGAGCTTGCCCTCCTCATATAGGTGGTTGAGCAGGGTGTAGTGCCAGAAGGTGGCCCAGCCCTCGTTCATGACCTGGGTCTGGCGCTGCGGATAGAAGTACTGCGCGATCTTGCGCACGATGCGCACGATCTCGCGCTGCCAGGGCTCCAGGCGGGGGGCGTTCTTCTCGATAAAATAGAGCAGATTCTCCTGAGGCTCGCTGGGGAAGCGGACGGTCTTACGCTCCTGTTCAGCCTCCTGCCGGGTTGGCAGGGTGCGCCAAAGGTCGTTGACCTGGGATTGCAGATACGCCTCGCGCTCGATCTGGCGCGCCTGTTCCTTGGCCATGGACAGCTTGGCCGGGCGCTTGTAGCGATCGACGCCGAGGTTCATCAGCGCATGGCAGGAATCGAGCAGATTCTCAACTGCTTCCTCCCCGTGGCGCTGTTCGCAATCGGCAATGAAATTGCGCGCAAACACCAGATAGTCCAGGATGCCTTCGGCGTCGGTCCAGGCGCGGAACAGATAGTTGCCCTTGAAAAAAGAGTTGTGGCCGTAGGCCGCATGGGCGATCACCAAGGCCTGCATGGTCATGGTGTTTTCTTCCATGAGGTAGGCGATGCAGGGGCTGGAATTGATGACGATTTCGTAGGCCAGGCCCATCTGGCCGCGCTTGTAGCTCTTCTGGGTTGACAGGAACTGCTTGCCGTAGGACCAGTGGTTGTAACCCACCGGCATGCCCACCGAAGAGTAGGCGTCGATCATCTGCTCGGAGGTGATGACCTCGATCTGCCTGGGATAGGTATCCAGCCCGTAATGGGCGGCGACCCGGCCAATTTCCCGGTCATAGAGGTCGAGCAGCTCGAAGGTCCATTCGGACCCTTCCGACAGGGGTCGGCGCGGGGCGACGACCGGGGTTTCTTCCGCCATATCAGGCTGCCTTCTTCCTGAACAGTTCGCGGAATACCGGGTAGATGTCTTCCAGGGTGAGGATGCGCTGCATGGCAAAGTGCTGACTGACCGCCCGCACCTTTTCGTACTCGTTCCACAGGCTCTGGGGCTCCCTGGCCTCGATCTCCACATAGGCGAAATACTGCATCAGGGGCAGAACCCCGTGGACCATCAGTTCCCGGCAGCGCGGTGAATCGTCTTCCCAGTTGTCGCCGTCTGAAGCCTGGGCGGCGTAGACGTTCCAACTTGCGGTGGGGTAGCGTTCCAGGATGATTTCGTGCATCAGGGCCAGGGCGCTGGACACCACGGTGCCGCCGCTCTCCCGTGAGGAAAAGAAGTCTTCCTCGTCCACTTCCTTTGCCACGGTGTGATGGCGGATGAAGACCACGTCGATGCGCTCGTAACTCCGGGTGAGGAACAGGTAGAGCAGCATGAAGAAGCGCTTGGCGATGTTCTTGCGGTTCTCGTCCATGGAGCCTGACACGTCCATCAGGCAGAACATCACGGCCTGGCTGCTGGGCTGGGGCTGATCAATGCGGTTCGCATATCGCAGGTCCCAGGTGTCGATGAAAGGCACCGCGGCGATTCGGCTCTTGAGGGATTTGACGTCCTCGCGCAATTCATCGGCTTCGGCGCTGGCGCCGAGCCCCCTCGCCACCAAATCCTCCAGCGCTTCCTCTGCCTCGCGCAAGGCTTCCCGGGGCCCCGAGGCCAGCGCCAGACGGCGACCAACGGCCTGCTTCATCGAGCGCACCACGTGCAGGTTGGACGGATTGCCCTGGTTGACAAAGCCGGAGCGAACCCGCTTCACTTCCGGCACGGCGGCGAGCTGCTTCTTCACCAGATCCGGCAGGGCCAGGTCTTGAAAGAAGAATTCCATGAACTCTTCCTTGGACAGTTCGAACACGAAATCGTCCATGCCCTCGCCGTCCTGCGAGGCGTTTCCGCCGCCGCCACCGCTGCCGCCGCCTTCGGGACGGTCCAGCTTGTCGCCGCTGACGAACTCTTTGTTGCCTGCGTGGATGACATTGCGGCGGCCGCCGGGGCCGTGGTGGAAGATGGGCTCGGACAGATCCTTGGCCGGAATGGAAATCTTTTCGCCCCGCTCCAGGTCCACGACCTTGCGGCCCGATATGGCATCCGTCACCGCCTTGCGGATCTGTCCCTTGAAGCGGCGCAGGAAACGCTGCCGGTTGACGGCGCTACGGTTTCTGCCGGACAAGCGGCGGTCGACGAGTTGGCTCATTGCCACGCCTCAGTTCCGTAGGGTGCGCCGCGCGCACCATGCCACGTTAATCGGTGCGCGCGGCGCACCCTACACGGCTTTGCAAAGGGGGGAACACCGAGCCAATCGCCGGTTTCCCCCCCTTTTTCTAAAAGGGGGGCTGGGGTGGGTTTAACGCGGCAGGACATTACCGATACCCCATCCCTCGGTTAGGATGCCTTCCTTGCCCGCAGGTACCACTCGGCCAGCAGTCGCACCTGCTTGTCGGTGTAGCCCTTGGACACCATGCGTTGGACGAAGTCCTGGTGCTTCTTCTGTTCCTCGCTTGATGCCTTCGCGTTGAAGGAAATCACCGGCAGCAGATCCTCGGTGCTAGAGAACATGCGCTTCTCGATCACTGCGCGCAGCTTCTCGTAGCTGGTCCAGGCCGGGTTCTTGCCGTGGTTCTGGGCCCGGGCGCGCAGCACGAAATTGACCACTTCATGGCGGAAATACTTGGGGTTGGCGATGCCGGCAGGCTTCTCGATCTTCTCCAGTTCGGTGTTGAGCTGTCCCCGGTTGAGTATCTCTCCGGTGTCCGGATCCCGGTACTCCTGGTCCTGAATCCACATGTCGGCGTAGGTTACATAGCGGTCGAAGATGTTCTGGCCGTATTCCGAGTAGGACTCCAGGTAAGCAGTCTGCAATTCCTTCTCGATGAACTCCGCGTAGTGCGGCGACAGGTATTCCTTCAAATAGGCCACATAACGCTGTTCCACCTCCGGTGGAAACTGCTCCTGCTCAATCTGCTGTTCCAGAATGTAGAGCAGATGCACCGGATTCGCTGCGATCTCGCTCTGGTCGAAGTTGAACACCCGGGACAGGATCTTGAATGCAAAGCGGGTGGAAATGCCCTTCATGCCCTCGTCGACGCCGGCGAAATCGCGGTATTCCTGGTAGCTCTTGGCCTTGGGGTCGGTGTCCTTGAGATTCTCGCCGTCGTAGATGCGCATCTTGGAGAAAATGCTGGAGTTTTCCGGCTCCTTCAGGCGGGTGAGCACCGAGAACTGAGCCAGCATCTCCAGGGTGCCGGGTGCGCAGGGCGATTCCGCCAGGGAGCTGTGGTGCAGCAGCTTCTGGTAGATCTTCACCTCCTCGGACACCCGCAGGCAGTATGGCACCTTGACGATGTAGATGCGATCGAGGAAGGCTTCGTTGTTCTTGTTGTTGCGGAATGCCGTCCATTCCGATTCGTTGCTGTGGGCCAATACCACACCGTCGAACGGGATCGCGCCGAAGCCTTCGGTGCCCTTGTAGTTGCCCTCCTGGGTGGCGGTCAGCAAGGGGTGCAGCACCTTGATGGGCGCTTTGAACATTTCGACGAATTCCATCAGACCCTGGTTGGCCAGGCACAGGCCGCCGGAGTAACTGTAGGCATCTGGGTCGTCCTGGGAATACCTCTCCAGTTTGCGGATATCCACCTTGCCCACCAGAGAGGAAATGTCCTGGTTGTTCTCGTCGCCCGGCTCGGTCTTGGAAATGGCCACTTGCCCCAATACTGATGGCCAACGTTTGACTACGCGAAATTTGGTGATGTCGCCGTTGTACTCGTGCAGGCGCTTGACCGCCCATGGGGACAGCACTTTGCCCAGATAGCGGCTGGGTATGCCATATTCCTGCTCCAGGATGTCTCCATCCTCGTCGGCGGAGAAGAGAGACAAGGGCGAGTCGTTTACCGGCGAGTCCTTAATGGC
>DASQBT010000055.1:0-3495 GCA_035635075.1 Thiobacillaceae bacterium
TACAACCGCGACGGCAAGCGGGGTAAGAAACAAATCGTGCTGGGACTGTTAACCGCCGCCGACGGGGAACCGCTGGCGGTCCGGGTGTTTCAGGGTAACACCACGGATTGCACCACGGTGGCCACCCAGATCGAGATCGTCAAGAAGCGTTTCCGCGTGACAGAGGTGGTATTCGTAGGCGATCGCGGGATGATCAAAGCCAACGGCAAAACCGCCCTCACCACGGCAGGGCTAAAATATATCACCGCGCTGACTGACCCCCAGGTGAGGAAGCTCTTAAAAAAACAGGTGCTCCCGCTCGATCTCTTCGATGAGATCGCTCAGGAAGTGGACTACGGCGAACTCCGGCTGGTGCTCCGGCGCAACGAAGCCGTTCGCCGCAAAGAAGCACACCGCCGTCAGGACAAGCTGGACACACTGCAGCGCTTACTCGAAGAACGCAACGCCTTGGTCGCGCAATCGAAGCGAGCCAAGCCCGCCGCGGGGCTGGGTCCTCTGAATCGCTGGGCCCAGCGGCATAAGCTGAGCGCGTTTGTCACGATCATCCTTCAGGGCAATCGGTTGAGCCTCACGATTGATGAGGCAAAGCAAGCCGACGTGGCGCTTTTAGAGGGCTGTTATGTGGTAGAGACTGATGTCGCCAAGGACAAAATGGAGGCGCGCACCGTGGAGGAACGCTACCGTGATCTTCAAAAGGTCGAACGCGATTTTCGCACCATGAAAACCGCCCTTCTGGAGGTCCGTCCCATCTTCGTGCGCAAGAAGAGCCGCACGTGCGGTCACGTCTTCGTCGCCCTGCTGGCGTTGAAACTGGCGCGGACGCTGGAAGGCCGGCTCAAAGCCGCGTTCGGTACCACCGAACAGGGTGACAGCGCGCTCACGCTTCAAGACGCCTTGCAGGCGCTCTCCCGGCTTTGCTTTCAACGCCATGAGATCGGCGGTCAAACCTTCCTCACCCTCCCCCGAGCCGATCAAAAACAGGAGCGTATTTTCAACGCTCTCAAGGTTAGACTGCCAAGCATCCATCAGTGGAAGCCTGCCAATATGTAGGCAGACCCCTTCCTGTTTCTAGACATTAATTTATTGAGTACTATCAATAAATTATATGAGATTTCGGGCTTCCTAAAAGGGAGAAAATCCGCCTGAGTAACCATTGGCGGCTGGGTGTCGCGTCGGTCCGGTTGATCGCCGGTGAGGCGTTTCGCTTTCCTGGTGTCTATGCGACCGTTCCCTTCTGGGCATCGCGTCCGTCCGGTATTGACGCTGATACGATCCATAGGGTCGGAGTCCCAGAGTCTCAATCTCGGCCTGAGTGGACGCCTGTCCATCCTGCCTATCAGGTGTCGAGTGGGTCTAATGGCCCGATTCCATCAGGCGGTGAAGACGGGTAGTCACGATTTGGCTGGCAGCCCCTGCAGAATGTTGCTCCTGACTGGCTGCGATAGACAGGTTAGCGCCAGCAGGGAAAAGGTGAAGGGCTGGGTCCGATTCCACGGCATGAGCGACAGGAAACGCGCTAGCGGGCAGTAGCCGAACAACACCATCGCCGAGGTCCCCGCCAGCTGGATCCAGTACATGAAGAAGAAGGGTTCTCACTGACCCAGCGACAACAGGGCCACATAGGTGAGGCGCACTTGGACTGGGAAAGCCTGGAGACGACCCTCGCGTAGCACGAAGTGGATACACTGCACGACGCCCAAGGCGATGGCCCAGACAAAGGCCGGGTTCCAAACCGATAAACCGAAGGCCAGTAGCAGGGCCATGGCCAGCCAGTACCACCAGCTGATGTGTCGATACTGAAACAGCATTGAATCCTCCTGAGGCTGGAGCGGATGCCCACCGGGGGCAATCTGCCGGTTGTTCAATGGCCTGCAACCTTGCCGGTGAAGAAGTTCACTGCCTGCACGTGCAGGTCCCTGGCGACCTTGACTTCGGCGGAGATGCCGTGGAAGTGGTCGAAGCACTCGGTGATGCGCCCGAAACGCCGGCCCATGGATGCCGTGAGTTCCAGCAGTTCTGCTTCCGGCAGTGCATCTGCGACGCCGGCCGCCCAGAGATCCGGGCCGCTGCATGCCTCGAGCTTCAGCTCGCGCTGCACCACGACGTCTGCCAGATACAGCCGCCTACTGGGTTTCAACCTCCTGAAAATCTCCCGTTGCCTTCGGGTTCGCGGGCGGCGCCATCATCATAGGTTGCCAGCACCTCCTGGCGCAGGTGGGTTACGTCAAACCCAATCGGACAGGTTGTTGCCATGGTTTTCTCCTTTCATTAACCGGCTGTGGCTGCCTGAGTCCTCCTCCCCCTTGGCCATAAGACCAGGGAGGAGGAGACTGCCGCCTCAGTGGCTGGCGCCAGTGATCGGGAGCAGGGCTTCGGCAATACGCCGCCCCTGCGCTTCCGTGATCAGGCTGGCCAGGATGGCAGTGAAGCGCGGTTCCTGCACCCCCGAGAGGATGTACTGCCAGCGATAGGCCTGCAGCACGGCACGCTCGAGTGCGCTGGCCTCGGCTTCGCCGATTTCCCGGCCGCAGATACGCGCGAAGTAGTCGGCATCCGCCTTGGACTGCGCCTGAAGAATGCCGTCCACCGCGCCGACAAGCGCAATCAGATCGTCTACCGCGTGGTCGCGCGCCTTCGGCGTGAGCTTGGCGTCCTCGCGGCGCCATTCCAGCTCATCGAGGATGGCGTGCTGGGACTCCTCCTTCCAATGGTAGAGGAACACGTCCTTGTAAAGTTCGGAAAGATGGTCGTCGGGCGCGATGCTCTGCCGGTAGTGCGCTTGGGTAAAGAGCTCGATGTGGCAAGTGAGCCCCAACACCGCCCAGGTGGATTTGCTCAGCACCGCCGCCGCCACGTCGTTCGGTTGCGGCAGGAAGGTGTAGCCCTCCGGCATGCCCTCCGCGGCAAGGCGCTCGATGCGGCGGAACAACTCCTGATGTTTCAGTTCCTCGTCCGAGAAACGCACCAAGGCCTCCAGTGCGCTCTGGTCGCCGAACCAGTGATCACTGCTCACCTCCAGGATCTTGGCGTTGATGAAGCGCTCCACCAGGCCGAAGAGGTTGGCGTAGGTGCGCCCCTGGATCTGGCTGAGCAGACGCTTTTCGCTATCGCTCAGGAAATCGATCCGATCGACCTGGGACAGGCCGTCCGGCAGGAACTTCCTGTCGAAGTCGAAGCGGCGGCCTCTCATAACATCCTTATCAATATCCCAGCGCACCCGTTTCGACACTTGGACGCACTTGGCGTAGCGTGAGCTTTCGATGAGTTGCGTGGCTTGCATGATGATCTCCTCCTTCCGATTCCGGTTGACTTACAGGCCCACCCGCCGAGCCTTGAAGCCGTTGCCCTGAACGGAGTCCAGGATAGCCCAGGTGGTGGTGAGCTCGGGGTCGTCATCGACCCGGACAAGGCGTTGCGATTTGACGCCGGGCTTGGTTTCGAGCACGCCGTGCCTGCCGGCCAAGGACTGGCTCAACTGGTTCACGGCATGGGCCA
>DASQBT010000056.1:0-8239 GCA_035635075.1 Thiobacillaceae bacterium
TCGTAAACCGCCTGATGCACCAAGTCCAGGAATTCGTCAAAGGTATCCGGTCTTTTCATTTCAGATTCTTGCCTCAAGCCTCCAAGCACATGAAGGTACACCAAGTGCAGAAATGAAAACAGGGGCACAGGCCCCCGCTCCCGCCCCGGTAACCATACTCACTTGCCGGCAAATTCTTCCAGCTTCCTTGCGCGAATCACCTGTCCATCCAGGCCCGCCTCCTTGGCGGAACCGCCATATGCCAGGGTCATCAGCTGACTGTAGTACAGCACCGGGATATTGAACTTGGTGCTGTATTTCTTGTTGATGTGGCCCTGATAGATTTCCACGTTGGCTTGGCACAGCGGGCATGGCGTGACGATCATCTCCGCACCATGGTCATAGGCGGACTCGATTATGTCCTTGATTTGGGCCTGGGATTTTTCCGGCTCCGAGAAAGCCAGCGCGCCGCCGCAACAAGTCACTTTCTGGTCGTAGGGCACCGCTTCTCCGCCCATGGTCTCGACAATCTTATCGAGGTACATGGGGTTTTCGAAGTTCTCGCCCGCAATCCCAAATGGCCGGTTGGTCTGACAGCCCACATAGCCGGCGAACTTCATGCCCTTGAGCGGCTTCTTGACGTGGCGGCCCAGTTCGTCAAAGCCAAAGTCTTCCACCAACACTTCGGCCATGTGGCGGATCTCGGGCATGACCTTGATCTGCAAGCCCGCTTCCTTAAGGGCTTCCTGGGTATCGGCCAGCAGCTGCGAACTGTGCTCGATGCGCTCTTTGGATTCCTTTGCACCCAACCAGCAGGCGGCGCAAGTTGCGACGATGTCCTGCCCGGGCAGATTGGTTTCGGCCAAAGCGAAGTTGCGCGCATTCATGACATGGCGCGGCAGCTCGCCCGCCTCGCCATAGCCAATCGAAGCGCCGCAGCAGTTCCAGTCGGGAATTTCCGTTAGCTTGATGTCCAGCGTCTTGCACATCGACTCCACTGAAGTCAGGTAGTTTGAGGAGGATGCGTTCTTTTGCGAGGAACAGCCGGGATAAAACGCGTATTGTTTGGTTGCCATGTATTTCTCCTTAGGCCGGCATTAGCGCGCGGCGCCGGATTGAGACAGCGGCTTGCGCTGGCTTTCCAGTTCCCTGGCCTTCTTGAGCATGGCGGCAATGCCTTTCTGATCCTTGCACTTATGGCCGCCGAAGATCTCAAACGGATTGAGGCGCTTGGCCTTCAGAAGCCCAATCGCCACGTTCTTCATTTCCAGGCCCTTCTTGATGCCCTGGCCGATATTGATCTTGCCTTCGGCGTCCTTGAAATACAGGCCCATGGAAAGCTTTAGTTCATTGACCCGTCCGGTATGGATGCAGTTGTTCCAGAACAGCTTGGCAAAGGCCCGGGTCGGCTGGCCCTTGGGCGCAATGCCTAGGCGATGCGCATAGTTGGCCAGGCCGTGCATGATGTGGGTGATGGGAATCTTGCGTGGACAACGCACGATGCAGTTGTAGCAGGAGGTGCACATCCACATGGATTCCGATTTCAACACTTCTTCCCGCTTGCCGGCGCGGATCATCATGAAGATTTCCTGCGGCGGATGATCCCAGCCTGGCTGGAAATTGGTCGGGCACGAGCCCGAGCACACGCCGCACTGCATGCACATCTTGACCCATTCGCCCATCTCGACCTGTTCTTCGACTTCCTTGAGGAAGCGGTTCTGGTACTTGGCGGCCATTTGCTGGTTTGCGCTCATGATTTCTTTCCTTCCTCCGCCTTAGAAACCCTTGAACGGGCTCAGACCCATTTCCACGATTTGGGCCGCATAGTCATTGATCTTCTTCGGTAGGGTATGCATGTCGGTGATCGCCACTTCCATGTCGAACACGCGCTCGGCTTCCAGATTCATGCCCTTCAGGGTGTCGCCAACCTTGCTCAGGCGATAGCGGCCGAGTTCGGACCCCTTGACGAAATGGCACTGATACTCTTCGCCGGATTTGCAGCCCATGAGCATCACGCCGTCATAGCCGCCATTCAGGGCGTCGGTAATCCAAATGGTGTTGACCGAACCCAGACAACGCACCGGCACCACGCGCACATAGGCGGAGTATTCGTTGCGATTCATGGCCGCCATGTCCAGCGCCGGATAGGCGTCATTTTCGCAGGCCAAAATCAGGATGCGCGGCTTTTCCGAAAATTCGTCCGGAATATTGACTGCCTTGATCTGAGCCCCAACCGTGTTGACGGAATAGTTTTCGAACGAGATCACCCGCACGGGGCAGGCGCCCATGCAGGTGCCGCAGCGCCTGCAGCGCGATTCGTTGAATTTCGGAAAACGCTTTTCATCTTCGTCAATCGCGCCAAACGGGCATTCCACCGTGCAGCGTTTGCACTGGGTGCAGCCTTCCAGCCGCACGGTCGGGAAGCTCAGGTCGCCGGAACGCGGATGGGCGGCACGTCCCAACTGGGCATTCTCCAAAGCCTGAATGGCCTTCAGCGTCGCACCCGTGGCATCCTCGCGCGCCTGCAGCATGTCCATCGGACGGCGCACCGGGCCGGCCGTGTAGATCCCGGTGCGGCGGGTCTCATAGGGGAAGCAGATGAAGTGCGAGTCGGTGAAACCCCATTTGAATTGCGGCACATCCGGCCCCTGCCGATAGGTGAGGTTGAGTATGGAGATCGGCTTGATCTTGACTTGCGGCGCTGCTGCCGCGCCCCCGCCTTGTGCAGGTTCTTCCACTGGTGCTGCGTCGATGTTGACGCCGGAATTGGGCACCTGGCCAGTGGCCAGCACCACCAGGTCAGCTTCAATCTGGGCGTTCTTGTCATCCAGAATAAGATCGTGGAAATTGACCGAAAGGTTGCCGCCGGCGGGGGTCACAGTGGCGACCTTGCCCTTGGTGAAAATCACCCCTTTTTCCTGGGCGCTGCGGTAGAAATCCTCGCCGTTGCCGGGGGTGCGCAGATCGGTGTAGATCACGGTCGCATCCACGGACGGATTGGCGTCCTTGAAATACATCGCCTGCTTGATGCTGATATTGCAGCAGGTGCCGGAACAATAGGTCAGGTGCTTGCCGCTGGCATCGCGCTGTCCTGCACACTGGACAAAGGCCACGGACTTTACTTCCTTGCCATCCGAGGGGCGCTTGATGGGTCCGCCATTGGCCGCGCGTGCCAAGGCTTCCAGCCCGGCCTGATCCACCACGTCAGGTGTCTTGCCATAGCCGAATTCGGGCAGCTTGTTGGCATCGTAGAGATCGAAGCCGGTGGCCTGCACGATCGCACCGATATCTTCGGTCGCAATCGAGCCGGATTCGGTGGCGATATCAACCACGAAACGACCCGGCGCGCCGTCGGACTTGGCGATCATGGCGTTGAGATAAACCTTGATGTTGGGATCGGCCTCGACCTGCGCAATCATGTCAGCCATGCCCGCATCGACCGGCGCCTTGAACGGTTCATGCACGGGGATACGCTTCCACAGTTTGGCCGCCCAGCCGCCCAGCGCGCCGGTCTTCTCCACCAGCACCACGGGGTAGCCCGTCTTGGATGCCTCAAGCGCTGCAGTCATGCCGGTCGGACCGCCGCCCACCACCAGCAGAGTGCGGTTGCCACCAGTATTGGGATTGCCGCCCGGGACGGTCATCGCCTTGACCTCGGCACAACCCATGCGAATGTAGTCTTCCGCCATTTCCTGGGTGGTTTCACGGGCTTCGTCGGTATGCGGGCGGATCCAGATCACGCCTTCGCGCAGATTGGCGCGGGCCAGCGCATGATTTGGAAAATTGAACGCGTCGGTCTTGGCTCGCCGCGAACAGGCGCCGATCATGATATGGGTCACGCCTTCGCTGGCGATGTCGTTCTTGATCATCGCCACGCCATCGGCATTGCACAGAAACTCGTGTTGCCGCACCACATTCATCTTGCCTTCTTTTTGCGCAACCTTCACCAGGGCATCGGCATCAAGCCGTTCTCCGAGGCCGCAACCCTTGCAGATATATGCCGCGAATTTCTTTTCGTCTGCCATTTACTTAAGCCTCCGCCCTTGCAACCTTGTTCACCACCTGGATGGCGCGCAGCGCCGCAGCCGTGGCGGACTGCACCGCCCGGTTCACATCCAGGGCGTTGGACGCGCAACCGGCGCCAAATACCGCGCCGTTGGCCGGATCGGCTTCGATAAAGCCGGACGAGTCAAACACGATGTCTGCGGGTATGTTCACCCCCTTGACCGACGGCTCCATGCCGATGGCCAGCACAATCAAATCATGTTCGTTGGCATAGCGCTTATACCCCTCGGTGTTGACCCCGTGGGCTACCACATTGCCGGTGGATTCGTTAAGCGTGATCCGCGCCACCTTGGACTTGATGAAGCTCACGCTGGGGTCGGCCTGCACCTTCTGATAAAAATCCTCGAAGCGGTCGATCGCACGGATGTCGATGTAGTAAATCGTCGACTTGCCATCCTGCGGATGCTTCTCGCGCACATAATGGGTCTGTTTGAGCGAAGCCATGCAGCAGATGCGCGAACAATGGCGCAGATGGTTTTCATCGCGCGAACCGGCGCACTGGATGAATGCCACGTTCTTGGCCTCCTTGCCGTCAGACGGACGCAGGATCTTGCCGCCCGTCGGTCCGTGCGGATCAGCCAGGCGCTCGAATTCCACGCTGGTGATCACGTTTTTGAAGCGACCATAGCCGTAGGGCTGAATCTTGGCAGCGTCGTAGGGCTGCCAGCCGGTGGCCCACACCACGGCCCCTGCCTTGATGGAGATGGTTTCTTCCTCTTGGTCCAACTCGATGGCGTTGTACTTGCATGCCGCCTTGGCTTTCTCCCCCTCTGCCGTATGAACGATAGAAGAATCGAGCACATAGCGCTGGGGAAAGGCCATGGCATTGGGGAGATAAGCCGCCTTCATCTTGTTCAGACCGTAGTTGAAGGGGTTGTCCACCATCACTTGTACGGCGTCGGCGCAAGCGCCGCAGGCGGTGCAGTTTTCATTCACGTAACGGGGCGTGATCTTGACGCTGGCCGTGTAATTTCCCGCAGCGCCCTCGACGCCGGTCACTTCCGCTAGGGTCAGGACACGCACGCGCGGATTCGCTTTCAAGCGCCGCAGGTTGATCTCCAAGCCGCAGGTTGGGTGGCACATCTTGGGAAAGTACCGGTAGAGTTGGGAAGTGCGGCCACCCAGGGAAGGGCTTTTCTCTACCAGAACCACATTCTTGCCGGTTTCAGCCGCCTCAAGCGCAGCCGTCATCCCGGAAATGCCGCCACCGACCACGAGTATGGTCTCGTTGGTTGCAACAACGTCCGTCATCAGGTTTTCCTCCATCACAACGGATTTTCAGTGCGCCAGAAAGGGATTTCTACAGTCGTCAGCGGGCGCACCGAACACGCGAACTGACTTGCATCTAGGGAAGCGTTAATGCTACGCCGAAGGCCGAGTTGTCGCCAGATTGCGCCGCATGTTTCTCAATCGAAGTTACTTATACGCGAATAGACTGGGCTTGCCTCCAGGTATCCAGACCATACAGCCATGAGGGGTAAGGGCGAAGCGCAAAGCACTCGACGGTTGTCATGGAACTCTGGGAGGTTGCTGACCCCAGTTTGATTGAATGACACGCGTCTTGGAACCCCGGTGGGAGAGGCATGCAGCCCGTTCCAGCTTATCGCCAGTCGCCCCTCAGGCGCCCGCGTCTTACTTGAGCTTGCTGCCAAATTTCTCGATCGCCTTTTTCACTTTGGGCGCCACCACGTATTGGCAGTACGGCTGGTAGCTGTTCTGGTTGTAATAATCCTGGTGATAGCCCTCGGCGGGGTAAAAGGTCTGGGCTGCAGTCACTTCGGTCACGAGGGGATCGCGCCAGTTTCCTGCTTCTGCCTTGATGGCAGCTTGTGCTGCTGCTTCCTGTTCGGGCGAGTGGTAATAGATCGCGGAGCGATATTGCGTGCCCTTGTCATTACCCTGGCGGTTGAGCGTGGTGGGGTCGTGTATGGCAAAAAACACTTCGAGCAGATCCTCGAAGCTGATCTGGGCCGGATCAAATTGGATCTGCACCACTTCCGCATGCCCGGTAGTGCCGGTGCAAACCGACTTGTAGTCCGGATTGGGCGTGTTGCCGCCCATGTAGCCGGACACCACGCGTTCCACGCCACGCAGGCGCTGGAACACCGCCTCCAGGCACCAGAAACAGCCGCCGGCCAGGGTTGCAGTTCCGCTAGTCATGCTGTGCTCCTTATTTTTCAAACTCCTCACCGCTTGACATTCAACACAGTTGCTCATCCGGCTTCGCCGCCCTCTCCCCCTAAAGAGGGCGAGGTGGGTGGCACAGTGCTTCCCCTCGCCCTAGTTGTGGGGAGAGGGTGAGTTGAGGGGCGATCTCACGTCCGCTGCGACGCTCCTGAGTACCACTTCATCGTACGTGTCGCACACGTGCGGATTCCCGCCATGCGGGATCCTCCTTGCCGCGCGCAGCCTCACGCCACCGGCACGGTTTCCTTAAACGATTTGCGCTCGGCGAGCTTCGCGGCGAAGTTGGCCAGGTTGGCGTGGGCACCGCGCCAGTCGATGTAGGGAAGACGGAAATCCAAGTAGCCGAGCGCACAACCGGCGGCGATGTCGGCGAGGGAAAATTTTCCACCAACGAAATACGCCCGGTCGCCCAGGGCAGTCGACAGTGCCTCCAGCGCGCGGAACACCTTGGTTTCCTGGCGGGTTATCCAATCGTTGCTGCGTTGCTCCGCGGGGCGCTTGTTCTCCAGATGAACCAGCGCCGCCGCGTCGGTCATGCCGTCGGCTAACGCCTCGAGCTTGCGCACTTCGATCCGGGTGCCCGGGTCCTGGGGCAGCAGATGGCCCACCGGGCTGACATTTTCCAGATATTCGACGATCACCCGCGAGTCGTACAAGGTTTCGCCGTCTTTCAGCATCAGCACCGGCACCTTGCCGAGTGGATTCACCTCGCCAACCCTGGTATCGGGAACCCACGGCACGTCGAGCTCCAGTTCGAAGGGGATTTTCTTTTCCAGCAACACGATACGGACCTTGCGACCGAAGGGGGTGGTAGGCGAACTGATGAGTTTCATTCTGATTGGACGGTTTCAGGTTTGCGTCATTATCTATGCTTTGAGCACCAAATCAATCTGCCTGCGCAATGCCGGCACCACTGCGGCCTCGAACCACGGATTAAGCTTCAGCCAGCGGCGGTTGCGGGGGCTGGGATGCGGGAGTGGAAGGAACTCCGGCAGAAAATCCTGGTAGGCGCGCACTGTATCCGCCAAAGTTTTGCCCTGCCTGCTGCCCAGATAATAGGCCTGTGCGTAACGACCGATAAGCAAGGTGAGCCGCAGTTCGGGCAGGGCCGCTCGCAAGCGCGGATGCCAGAGCGGGGCACACTCGGGCCGCGGCGGCAGGTCGGCGCCCTTCTCGGTGCCGGGATAGCACAGGCCGGTAGGGATGATAGCCACCCGAGTTTCCTCGTAGAACTGTTCGCGGTCCATTTGCAGCCAGATGCGCAACAGATCGCCGGATGGATCGTTCCAGGGGATGCCCGTTGCATGAACCTTACGACCAGGCGCCTGGCCCACGATCAGCAGCCGGGCCGTGGGCGAGGCGCGCAACACTGGGCGCGGTTCGTGCAACAAATCGACGGCGCAGACTCGGCAGGCCCGGGCCTGCTCGATCAAGACCTCAAGATCAGGCAACGGCGCGGTCGGATATGAAATCTTTGATGGCCCGGGCATCCGGATTCATGGTCTCCACGCGCTGGGGCAGGTCCTCCAGCCCCACCAGGTCGGCGGGCCGCTCCGGTTCCCGGCCCAGCGCCTCGCGGATAGCGTCCTCGAATTTGGCGGGCAGTGCGGTTTCCAGGCACACCAGCGGAACGCCGGTCTCCTGATACTGCATCCCGACATGCACGCCGTCAGCCGTATGGGGGTCGATCATGACCCCATATGTTTTCCAGACCTGTCGTATGGTCTGCATGCGCAGCCTGTGATTGCTAGCACCCGAAACAAAGCCGAAGTCCGCCACCTTGTCAAACAGGTTCGCCGCCTTGAAGTCGACCGCTTCGCTGCGATCCACCCGCGCCCACATGTGACGTATCCGCGCCGCATCCCGCCCCGCCAGATCGAATGCGAAGCGTTCGAAGTTCGACGCCTTGGAGATATCCATCGAGGGGCTTGAGGTGTGGTAGGTGTGGGCGGCATCGCGAGGCCGGTACACCCCGGTGCGGAAAAACTCATCCAGCACGTCGTTTTCA
>DASQBT010000057.1:0-2395 GCA_035635075.1 Thiobacillaceae bacterium
GTCGTGCTGATACCAGTGGCCGGGTAGCCATACGCCGATTTGTTCATGGTGAAGAATGCGGCGCCGTTCTTCCCTGAGGGTGTGGGATAGGCATTGTCCATACCGGTGAAGTTGGTGGTGACCCCGGTGCCGCTCGATCCGGTGGCGTTGACGATCAGATTCTGGATCTGGCCCGGGCTGGAATTCACATAAAACGGGTTGCCGGGTCCGGTGCCGCCGCCTTGGAAATGATCATAAATAAAGGCATTGAGCGCCAAGGCATAGGAATTGCCGTCGCCGTAGGTCACATAAGGGCAGGCGGTGCCAAAGCCGTCGCAATTGCTGAGATCGAACGCGGCCGCGCTGCCGCTCGCTGCGGCCACACCGGCCAGCGCCATTCCGACGAATATCTTGTTAAATTTCATGATGCCCTCCACTAAAATCGGACCAAGTAATGGTCTTAACAATGACCAGCCTGACCTAAAGAAAGCAACTATCACGCCAACAAATAATTTGTATTTATTTCAGATACTTGCCCAAGCTGCTTCAATAGGTGCAAGGAAAACTGTATATTTTCCAGACAGTGCTCCAAGCCACCAGCAGGCCAACTGGATGCTCAGCGCACCGCACCCTGAAGCTGCCGCAACAGGCTTCTCGCCTCCTGCTCCTGCGGAAAGCTGACCCCGCTGTCCAGAAGTCTTTGCAACTCGGCCTTGGCGCGTTCCTTGTCGCCAGACTGGGCCAGCGCCGCAGCGAGATGGTACTGGAGCACCGCCGAATCTGGCGCCTTGGACAGCGCTTGACGCAAGAGATCGATCCCGCGACTGGCTTGCCCCTGCCCGACCAAAATCCAGCCCAGGGTATCCAACACCCCTGGATTTCCGGGCTGCAGTTTGTAAGCCTGTTCGGCATAGCCAAGCGCGCGCGGATCGTGCTCCTCCTGCATGGCCGAGGCCAGGTTGTTCAGCGCGACGACGTCGCCGGGATTGCGCCTGAGCAGCAGCTGGTACTGCTCGATTGCCGGCTTGCGCTGACCCCGGCCCGCAAGCGAACCGGCATAATACAGGCGTGTGGGTGCGTCTTCGGGGTGGTCTTTGAGCCATTGCAGAAGGGGCATTTCGCCTTCGCCGGGCTTGCCGGCGAGGGTGTAGGCGCGGTCGAGCTTGATGGCGAGCAGCCCGCTCGGTCCGCGCTGTCGCGCGGCCTCGTACAGGGATGCGGCCTTCGGGTATTGCTTCTGCGCCATCCAGGCATCGCCTTCCAGCGCGAACCCGGCGGGCAGTCGGGGGAAGCGCTGCTGGGTATGCTGCGCCAGAGCGATCGCCTCGGCGAAACGCCCGGTCGCGATTTCCAGCGCCGTCAGGCTTTCTTGCGCGTCGATGAAGTCGGGCTTGAGTTCGAGCGCCCGCTTGAGCGAGCGGCGCGCCTCGTCCGCCTGTTTTGCTGCCAACTGGGCATTGGCCAGCCGGTAATAGGCCAAAGGCGAGCTGGGGGCGGCTGCGACCAGCTTGCGATAGGTGGCCAGCGCGTTATCCCGCTCGCCGGCGGCGAGTTGCGCGCTTCCCAGCACGTCAAGTATCTCGGCACTTCCAGGGTTGGCCGCAGATATCGCGTAGGCAAGCGTGAGGGCCTTGGCAGGCTCTCTTTTCGCAATGTAGTAGCGCGCGAGCAACAGACGGGGCTGAGCAGCGCTGGGCGCCACCTTGGCGGCACGCTCCAGCCAGGAGACATATTCCGCTTCGCGCCGATCGCGCTGTGCCAGATTGGCCAGCGCGAGCATGGCGGGCAAACTGCTCTTGTCGTTCACCAGGACGGTTTCGAAGCGTCTCTTCGCCGCCTGTGCGTTGCCGCCTTTCAGATCGAGTTGCGCCAGGTTGGCGGCCGCGGGGAAATACCCCGGCTGGAGCGCCAGAGCTCGCTCGAAGTTGGCCCGCGCCGTCGTCTCATCGTTCTTACCCAGGTAGGCGACCCCCTTCAGGTTGAAAGTAACCGGGCTGTTGGGCAGCTTTTTCTCCAGCCTGGCTATGGCTTCCAGAGCCTGGTCATACTCTTTCTTGCCTAGGAACGCCGCGATCAGCACGCTGTCCGCCTTCACAAATCCGGGACTCGCGGCCGAGGCCGCCTCCAGATCGGCCATGGAGCGCTCCGAGTCGCCCTGCGCCAGACGGGTTAGGGCGAGATCGGTGCGCAGTGCAGGATTTGGGGCCAGGCTGAAGGCACGCTCCAGGTACTGTTCGGCCTTGGTGTAATCCTTCGCTCGTAGACGGATCTCGCCCATCAGGGCGAGCACTGTGGGGTCGTTGGATTTTTCCGGGGCAAGGGGTATGAGGATCTCCTCGGCTTTGGCGCCATTGCCGAGCTTCAGTTCAGTTGCTGCAAGCAGCTTGCGCGCAAGGGCATTTGCGGGAGCACGTTC
>DASQBT010000058.1:0-28261 GCA_035635075.1 Thiobacillaceae bacterium
CCGCTTCGGCCTCCCGCAGAAACCCAATGATCTGCTCTTCCGTAAAACGCTTCTTCATGTCCAATCTCCTTCGTTCATGGGATTGGACTCTAAAGCTAGGCACTACTCAATCCGGGGGGACGTCGGGGCGGCTATTCTCACGGCACAAGGCAAGAGCGGATTCGTCGCCGTATCAAGCTTTGGTTCGTCGGTGTGGCAGTTGCCCTTACAACTTGCTGTTTGACTGATGCGGTTGCAGCCCCGATACCGGTCGCCACGACAGATACTCAGCTTGTCATCGATGCCTCCGTGCTTGGCGGGGGGCCCTATGTCAAACAGATTCCAGGTGGCGCAATGAATCTTGGCAACGGCATTGCGTTTATCGCTAACCCACAAGCGACGGTAGGCGCCGGCTCGGTCTCTCGTGCCGCTGCGTTCAGCGCCAAGGGAAAGAGCACGGACGCAAATATTGATCCGCCACAGCAGGGAGAACCGCCGCCGGCGACCTACCAGCGCGCGGTCGGGATCATCTGGAATGTCGACACAAAGGACGACTGGTCTAAGTTTCCCCTCAGTTCGAACAACGGTCTCGCGGTGTCTGTACGCGCGAGTGCCAAAGCTGACAGCGATGGGCATTTTGCCGACGCCTTCACCAATAGCTTGTCCGTCAATCGCTCGAATGAAGTCGCAAATGGTGGGGCTCCCGCCAAGGACCCGGGAACAATTGGCCAGTTTTCCGCACTGCAGAGCGCTGAGGCTCAAGCGAGTCGAGCCGTTCGAGATTTCGCTGTCGCCGATGCGTATAGTCGCGGCACAATCTCCGGAGTCATGTTGCAAAACCGTTTCAATCAAGTTTTCTTGCCACCTGCTAACTTCAATCCCGTGGTGCAACTCGACTGGAATATCCAGAAGCTCGCACTGCAGACAGTTCCCACGGTCGCGTATGCCTTTGTGCGGGACACAGTGAATGTCACGCAGACTGTTGGAGGGAATGCCACGTCTTCTCATATCGGATTCAGCTATCTCTTGCTCGATGGAAAGGTTATCGCGGAACAATTCTATGACCTGCCAGGCGGAAGCACAGTCAAAGACTGGTTCAATGCAAATGTCGTCAAACAGGAAAACCAACAGCAAGGAGCCCAAGTGGGTCTCAAACAGGTTGCGCCCAAGCTCACGGTTCAGGTCCCGATCATGCAGGCATTCTCGACCGTTCCGGGTGCTAAGATGACGCTTGATCTGGAGAACCGTAACCAAAGCACCTCACTCGAAGCGCCTCCTAGCGCCAACGGCCAAGCCGGCCCGCAGGCGGGGCATGTTGACACGGGACACTCGCCTAGCATGCACTGGAATGCGCTCAGCGGAACATTGTCCTTTGACGACCTTCCGCTAAATACACTGGCCGCGCAGGGTGGTTCCGGCATCGACCCGAAGTATGCATCCGACCCGTTGGCGGGTCACGACATCGTCTTGCGCATTGACCCTCTCTTTGTCGACCTTGCCTATGAGGGGCGTCAGTACTTTTCCGGCGGAGACCTTGAAATCGTGGACGCGACAACGGGGTCGGCTCTCGTGACAGCCGCAATGCCCACGTTTGTGTTCGATACCTCGCTGGTCGACCAGCAGGGATTTGACATGTTTGCGCCATTGTTCGACATCACGGGCGCGGACGGCATTCAGTCACCGTGGCTGACTGATTACATGAACACGCTGCTGCAAGACAGCGATCTGCTGCCGCAGCTGTTCGTCGGGTTCACGCCCCCGCAGTCGGCGGACATCTGGGCCGCGTCTTTCGATACGCCCGTCACGGCCTTGATGTCATTCAGCAGTGTGCCGGAGCCAAATATACTTACACTTGTTGGCATTGGCGTCATTGGCTGGCTTCTTATTCATCGGGTCAATAGGGCCAGGCTGCACTCAAATTCTTCAATTTGACCACCAGAATTCAGATAATTAGCAAACCTGCCTTGTAATTCATCACATCGTGTCAACGCTTCAAACACTTCAGCACCAGACGTTCCCTTTATTCCTTCTTGTGGGATAACCGTCTCACAGTGTGTAACAATCCATTGGACACCGTTGCTCTGTCTGAAGGTAATCGCTGGCATAGGGAAGATTGAACGTAAGGGAATAGCTTCGAGTTTAAAGCCGACTCAAGTCAATGTGTCTGCCCTAACCGCTTCCACATCCCCACCACCGTATCCGGATTGAGCGACAGGGACGATATTCCCTGCTCGACCAGCCACTCTGCCAGATCCGGATGATCGGATGGCCCTTGCCCGCAGATGCCCACATACTGGCCGCGCTGCTTGCCCACTTCAATCACTTGGGCCAGCAGCTTCTTCACCGCCGGATTGCGCTCGTCAAAACTTCCGGCCACCAGAGCCGAATCCCGGTCGACCCCGAGGGTCAACTGGGTAAGATCATTGGAGCCGATGGAAAAACCGTCGTAATGCCGGAGAAACTCTTCCGCGAGCAAAACGTTGGACGGGATCTCGCACATCATGATGAGCCGCAGGCCGGCTTCGCCACGCTTCAAGCCATTGGCTGCCAGCAGTTCCACAACTGCTTTACCCTCTTCCACCGTGCGGACAAAGGGCACCATGATTTCGACATTGGTGAGCCGCATCTCGTCGCGCACTTCTTTCAGCGCCCTGCATTCAAGTTCGAAAGCGGGACGGAACGAGCTTGAAACGTAGCGCGCGGCGCCACGAAAACCCAGCATGGGGTTTTCCTCGTCGGGCTCATAGAGCTTGCCGCCGAGAAGATGCGCATACTCGTTGGACTTGAAATCCGACAGCCTGACGATGACCGGCTTGGGCCAGAACGCCGCCGCAAGGGTGGCGATGCCTTGCGCCAGTTTGTCCACGTAGAAGGCCACCGGGTCGGCATAGCCTGCGCAGCGCGCCAGGATTTCCTGTTTGAGTGAATCAGGCAACTCTCCCTCACCCCTGTCCCTCTCCCGCTGTGAGAGGGGTTTTGATGCATGTCCCCCTGTGCCGGAGTCGCTTACCAGCGCCAGCGCCGCCAGCGGGTGGATGCCAATCTGGTTGTTAATGATGAATTCCAGCCGCGCGAGGCCAACGCCGTGATTGGGCAGTTGGCAAAACGCAAACGCGCGCTCGGGGTTGGCCACGTTCATCATGATCTTGACCGGCGGCTCGGGGAAGTCTTCCGTTGCGTCTGCCGAGCGTTCGAAGCGCAGCAGGCCAGCGTAGACCTTCCCGGTATCGCCATCCGCACAGGAAACGGTCACCTCCTCGCCATTTTTCAGTAGATGGGTGGCATCCCCGGTGCCGACCACCGCAGGTATGCCCAGTTCGCGCGCCACGATGGCGGCATGGCAGGTGCGCCCGCCCCGGTTGGTGACAATGGCTGCCGATCGCTTCATTACGGGCTCCCAGTCCGGATCGGTCATGTCCGCGACCAGCACGTCACCAGGCTTGACCTTGTGCATGTCAGCCGGGCTGGCTACCACGCACACCGGACCGGCGCCGATCTTCTGGCCGATGGCCCGGCCGGTAATCCTGATCGGACCGCTTTCCCTTAGGACGTAGCGCTGTCCTACCCCATTTTCGCGTGCCTTGACCGTTTCCGGCCGGGCCTGGACGATGAACAGTTCGCCGGTCTCACCGTCCTTGGCCCATTCAATATCCATCGGGCGGCCGTAATGGCGCTCTATTACGAGTGCCATGTCGGCCAGCCCCTGCACTTCATCATCGGTCAGCGAAAACCGCTGCCGCTCGGCGACAGGCGTGTCTACCTGAACGGTACCGCTGCTCGCGTAAACCAGTTTCACCGCCTTGCTGCCCAGGGTCCTGCTGATGAGCGCTCGCGTCGGCTTGTGGATATAGAACTCATCCGGATTGACCGCCCCCTGCACTACCATCTCGCCCAGGCCGTAGGATGAGGTGACAAACACCACGTCGCGAAAGCCCGATTCGGTATCGAGGGTGAACATGACTCCGGCTGCGGCAAGATCGGAGCGCACCATGCGCTGGACGCCGGCCGACAGCGCCACCTGCATATGGTCAAAACCGTGATGCACGCGATAGGTAATGGCCCGGTCATTGTAGAGCGACGCAAATACCTTCTTGATATGGGCAACCACCGCATCCGCGCCCTGCACGTTGAGATAGGTTTCCTGCTGGCCGGCAAACGAGGCATCCGGCAAGTCCTCGGCCGTGGCAGAGGAACGTACCGCCACCGCCACTCTGAGTCCCAGCCCTGCGTAGGCCTCACGTATCCCCTGCTCAAAAAGCGGCGGCAGATCGACCTGCTCGACCCAGCTGCGGATTTCTGCTCCCGCGAGTTGCACCGCCGCGACATCGTTGATGTCCACGTCGGCCAGGCGCTGGTTGATGCGATCGCGCAAGTTGTTGTGATCCAGCGTGTCCCAGAAAGCCTGCGCGGTCGTGGCAAATCCACCAGGCACCTTCACGCCCATATGCGCAAGCGCGCCGATCATTTCCCCGAGCGAAGCATTCTTGCCGCCCACTTCAGGCACGTTGGCCATCGACACCTGCGCCAGGGAAAGGATATAGTCGCAGACTGCTTGCGTCATTGAGAAGGAACCTCTGAAAAAGCCCCGCATGGGCCGCGCAGGGGCTTGGCGGGATGAGATGCACGAAGCGCCGCGCAGGTCGTAGTCATTCTACGATGCCAAGCGGCGCGACACAGCAGATCGCCCGCCAAGCCCCTGCCCAAAGGGTTTGCACGAAAATGCCCAGCTGCGTTGCTGCGCTCCTCGGCTTCGTACATCAAGTACGACCTTCGTCGCAGGGGCGCCCCGTAGCGTTGCCCGAGGGGCCCCGAAAGGGATCGGGCAGCGAAGATGCCGGACGCCCGCATTTGGCGCCCCACATCCCGCTCCGGGGTCAAATCCCCCAAGGGGCCCCTGCTCCGCCCTACGCGGGCGTCCGGCGTCTGAGCATTTTTCGTGTAAACGCGACTCATGATGGACTTTCTCAGAGGTTCCCAAAATGACTGAATGGACTGTCTTCTTCGTTTCCGATCACACCGGCGTCACCGCCGAGGCGATGGGACGAAGCTTGCTATCGCAGTTTAGCGGGCTGCAGTACAAAACTCTAACCGTGCCCTTTGTCAGCCACGCAAATGTGCACGAACTGCTGAGCCGGATCGCGTCGTCAGCGCCAGCCCTGGTGTTCTCCACACTCACGGAGCCGGCTCTGCGGGAAAGGCTCGCCGCCAGCGGCGTTCCACTATTCGATCTGTTCAATGCCTTGTCCATTCCTCTATCGCGCACGCTCCACCAAGCGCCCAAATCCATCACCGGTGTTACGCATGGCGTCGATCGAGGCTATGAGGACCGCATGGAGGCGGTAAATTTCGCCCTCGCCCTGGACGATGGCTTGAATCCGGACCGGCTGCCGGAGGCGGAACTGATTCTGACCGGGGTCTCGCGCGCCGGCAAAACCCCCACCTCGCTCTATATCGCCTTGCAGTACGGCAAGCGGGTTGCCAACTATCCCCTCACACCGGACGACCTGGACGCGCATGTCCTGCCCGCGCGACTCGTTGCCAACCTGCCGCGGCTCAAGGGCCTGACCTTGTCTGCGGAGCGCCTGGCGCAGATCCGCGAGGCCCGCCTGCCGCGCAGCCGCTACGCGAGCGTGCACAACTGCCGACAGGAGCTGCATGCGGCGGAAACGCTGCTCCGGCAGCACGGTGTGCCCTTGATCGATTCTACCCATCGATCGGTGGAAGAGATCGCGGCGCACATCATCCACGGCAAAGCCTCACACTGAATAATCATGGCGCTATGCGCCATCCCAGATCACGACCATCACGGGCGCCGTTATCGCCTCCCTCACCCCGCCTCTCGTCGAAACTGCCCAGCCAAGAGCAGCAGGCGAGGGGGCCTACAGTGTCGCTTCGCTAGCTTCACGTAAATCGCTGCCGCACCGCCTCAAACAACGCCACCGCCGCCGCCGCCGCCACATTGAGCGACTCTGTCCGGCCCGGCATGGGAATATTCGCGCGGTAACGGGCTGCATCCAGCACCGGCGAAGACAAGCCCGCCCCCTCATTGCCAACCAGGATGCCGACCGGCCCGCTCAGATCGAGCTGGTAGAGGGGAACAGAATTCTGCAGACTCAGCGCCACCACCGGCAAGGCAGGATGGCGCAGCATCCAGTCAAGCAAATCGGTGCGCTGCTGCAGGGGCAGTACGAACTGCGCACCCTGCCCGCCGCGTAGCGCCTTGGGCGACCAAGGATCCGCACAACTGAGGGACAACACCGCCAGGCTCGCGCCTGCGGCGGCCGCACTGCGCAGCAGGCTGCCCAGGTTGCCAGGATCCTGTATATCTTCCAGCAGCAGCACCAAGGGATTGTCGCCGGCCGCGTGCGGATCAAGCCAGGCCGCCTCCGCCAGCACTCCGACCGGCGTGGCGACTGGTGACAACTCGCCGAACAGCTTGTCGGCCAAGCTAACCAGTCTGGCATGTGCACAGCGTCCGGCCAGAATGATCCGGAGTTCAGCCGGACAGGACGCGGCGAACATCAGGATGGAGGGTTGACCCCCGGCTTCCAGGTAGGCCTCGATCAGGTGCACCCCGTCAAGCAGGGTCAGGTGCTCTGCCCGGCGCGCGCGCGCCGAGTCCGCCAGCTGTTTCAGGCGCTTGAACAGTGGGTTATCGCGGGAGGTGATGAAGGTTTCTGTTTGCACGGTATTTCAAAAAGGCCCAAACAGGTTCACTATAATCTTGTCAATCCCTCATATGAAAATCGTACTGATCACCCCTTATGGCCGTGAGCATTGCAACGGCAACTGGCACACCACTGCACGCTGGCGCGACTTCCTGCGCGGCGCCGGCTATACCGTGCGTGTGCAGATGGAATGGGACAGCAAGCCAGCCGACCTGATGATCGCGCTCCATGCCCGGCGCAGCGCTCCTGCAATTCAGGCCTTTGCCGCCCGCTACCCAAGCCGGCCCCTTATCGTGGTGTTGACCGGCACCGATCTGTATCGCGATATCCATGCCGATAAAGCGGCCCGCACCGCCCTGGATCTCGCCCACCGCCTGGTGGTGCTGCAGGAAAAAGGCATAGCCGAACTCAATCCATCGGCGGCAGCCAAGGCCAGGGTAATTTACCAGTCCGCGGCGGAGATTCCACGGCCAGCGGAACAAATGGGCCAATTCAAGGTACTGGTCATTGGCCATTTGCGTGAGGAAAAGGACCCCTTCCGCGCTGCTCTGGCTTCGGCGTATCTGGCAGAGCATTCCCAGGTTCAAATCACCCACCTGGGCCGGGCACTGTCCAAGGAAATGGCAGACATGGCGTACCGGGCGGAACGCCAGTTGTCGCGCTGGCAGTGGCTGGGCGACATCAGCCATCAGAAAGTCCTGCAAAAACTCGGCCAAGCCCATCTGCTGGTCATCAGTTCGATCATGGAAGGCGGCGCCAATGTGATTTGCGAAGCGCTGGCGGCCAAGGTGCCGGTGATCGCCTCGGATATTCCGGGCAACGTCGGCATGCTGGGAGATGATTACCAGGGCTACTATCCGGTCGGCAACGAGCGCCGTCTGGCGCAGATGATTTCCAGAGCCGAACACGACCCGGACTTTTACGCCAGCCTGGTAGCCCAGTGTCGGGAACGCCGACACTTGATGAGGCCGGAACGGGAAGCCACCAGCCTTAGACAACTGGTGAGCGAGTTCGAGATCAGGGCGGCCTGATTCTCGGGAATCAGAAGTCAAATTTGTGTCGCGCTCCGCGCGACCTTCTTGTTTCTGTTCCTTGTGCCCTGACTTCTGACTTCTGAGACCTACGCCGCTTTCAGCAACTCGTCGATAAGCAGAGGCCTGCCGGTATGAAAGCCCTGCACATAATCCACCCCAATCTCCCGCAGCTTGTCCAGGGTTTCCTCATTCTCGACCGACTCGGCGATGGTTTTGATGCCGAGAAAGCGGCTGGTTTCGTTCATTGAGGACACTAGCGCCACATCGACCTCATTGCGCAACATGTCGCGCACAAAGGATCCGTCAATCTTGAGGTAATCCACCTTGAGCTTCTTGAGCGAGGAATACGACGAGAAGCCTACGCCAAAATCATCCAGCGAAAAACGGCATCCGTAGCGCCGCAGGTGGCGGACAAATTCCTGCGCATGGGCAAAGCTGTCGATTGCGGCGCCTTCGGTGATCTCGAAAATGAGCTTATGGCCAGGGATGTCACCCTTGCCCAGTTCTGCGACGACAAAATCGAAGAAGGCTTTGCTGCCGAGCGACTGGCCCGAAATGTTGATGGCGAAGCTGCCGATATTTTCGAACTCTTCGGGATGACGGCGAATCCAGGCGAATACCGCTTCCAGCACCCAGCGGTCAAGCTCGCTCCCCCGTTTGAGCCGTTCCACCGAAGCGACAAACTCGCCGATATCGAAGCTTTCTTCAAAACCGGCTAGCGTGCCCAGCAGGATTTCAAAATGGGCCGGGTCGCCGGTCACATTGCCGATCGGCAGGATAGGCTGGCAGCGCAGCGTGAGATGGCCATCGGCCAGCACACTGTTGATATGGCTGGCCCAGTAGACCAAGCCGCTTTCCTGCCCTTGAGCCTGTTCGTCCTCGCGATGCATGACGAGCTGGTTGCGCCCTGCGTGTTTGGAGGATATGCAGGCCTCATCTGCCTTGGCGTACAGTCCATCCGGGTCCAGGCAATCCACCGACCAAGCCAGGCCGATATTGGCCGTGAGCGGATATCTCTCTCCTTTCCACACAAAGTTGAACTTGTTCACCTGGGTAATCAATTGCTCGGCCTGATCCAGCGCCGCCTCATGATCGTCGGCCTTGAGCATGAAGGCGAAAATCCGCTCGCCGCTGCGGGCGAACAATTCCGGGTCGGGCAGCCTGGTCTTGAGATATTCGGCCAGCTTCAGAAGCAGGGTATCTCTGCCCTCGTCATCCAGTTGCGCCTGATACAGGCGCAAGTCCTCGATATCCATCACCCCGATGGCGAAGCCGAAGTCGCCGGTCCCGGCGCGGAGCCAGGCGTGGCGAACCCGGCGCATGAACTCCTTCTGCCGAATGATTCCGGTTACCGGGTCAAGAACCGCCTGCCGCATCAGGCTGCGATGCATGTGCTGGACCATCGAACTCAAGGAACGATCGAACAGCGGCAACTGCAAACTGTCGGTATGTTTAAAGGACCCGTCTGCCAGCATGGCCGCAAAATCGCGTGGCTTGGCATCGAACTTCTTCACGCCGCGGTAATTGGCAAAGACATATAGCTCAGGATCATCGCCTATCCAAACCAGATTGAGTGGTTCGGGAAATTTTTCCGCGATAAACCAGTCGCCCACCTGAATCCCGCCAAGCTGGCTGCTTGCCTCTCCAGACAATTCCGTAGCGCCGGCATCGTTCGCGCTGGCAGGTTTTAGGTTCGTGTAAGTAAGCTTGGATCGATCCCCGGCGTAGAGCAAGTGTTCCGCCAGACGGTCAATGACGCGCTCCTGTTCGTCCCGGTCAGCGCTGACCAGAGCCAGGTGGGTATCCAGGTATTGCAGCAAGTGATGGGCCTGGTCCCTGCTGATTTCGGCCTCGGAGTCTGCGCCCAGCCAGTCCAGCAGCTGGTCGAGCGCCTGCCAGGCATGCAATTTCTCATCGTCGTCTTGGGGTTTGCGCAGCAGCACCCGGGTCAGATAATTGCGCCAGCCGGTATTGAGCAGATCGAGCACCACGGTGGGAACGGGCTTGCCCTGGACGCGTTCTTCGATGCTGCGGGTCACGGAGCGCTTGGCCTGGCTGGTTTTTTGCCAACCTTCCAGGGCTTCCTGCAATCGGGCAATGCGCGCGAGACGGGCGCGCAGCAGGGGCTCCAGTACCTTTTCCAGCTGGGCCCGGGCTTCGTCGTATATGCCCGGGTTGGTGGCGGCTTCGGCGCGGATGCGCTCGGTCCAGCGATTGATGAGCTTGAGCAGGTTCTCATCCTTGACCTGACCATGGTCGCTGGACACCATGGACAGACGGTCGATTGCATTAAGCGCACGCTGTGCGGGGTGCCGTGGTGAGTTGAAAAAGCTGGCGTCTTGTATGGCCAGTTTGAGCAATGGTTCTTCCAGGCGCTTGAAAAAAGGTCTGATCTGGTCCGGAATGGAGCGCTCCGCATCCATAGCTGAAACCAGGGCGCCGAATACATCCACCGAACCTTGGACTTCCGCTTCCCTGCCCGCCGGAATGGCACCGGCGTTAACCAATTCCTGCAACACCTTGGCGGCGTAAGGCAGGACAGCATTGGTCATGATCCCCGCAGAACCGGGGCTTGCCGAAACTCCCACCGGCACGGACGGCGCAGCGGGTGCGTTGCGGCGCAACAAGCCCATCAGGGCCTGCGTCATGATGCCCAAGGTGATGGGGCTGTCTTGCTGGGCCGCGCCGCTGCCAGGGGCACGGGCGTCGTGCCGGAATTTGCTTTTGAAGACCGGTTCCGACGCTTTTGGGAGGATTTCGTCGAGCTTTTGGTAAAGCGTGCCGAGGGGTTCCTGCATGCCTTCCCTCAGTGTCAGATAAGCGATTGACCGGACCTTGCCTAAAGGGATGACGGATTCCAGCGCAGTCATGAAGACGCGAAATTGAGCCGTTGGGCCATAGGGATTCACCCCGGCGTCCAGTGCGCAACCATAAAGCTGCTCCAACCTGGGCTCTAGCGTATTGAGCTGGAATTGATAGCGCTCCTCCAGCTTGCCTGCCTCGGAGGTTGCGTTTAACCAATCCTCAAACTCGTCCTTGTCAACGATACTCAGCTCATCGGCGTCGGCCGGTGCCTCCGCTGCGAGCTGACCGGATTCAAGCTTTCTGACCGCAGCCAGGATCCCTTGCTGGAACGCTTCCCTGACCCGCGGAAAATTGAGGTCAATGTCGCGTGCCGCCCGCAACAGCACGTTATGCTCGGCGAGGCTCTCGGCGCTGACTGGAACCGCACTGAGCTTCCCCGGAATAACGTTGCCAAAATGCTGAATCGCGACTTCCATGGCGTCGCTCAACAGCGCCTGGGCCGCCTCCCGGATCGCTTCGCTGCCGCGCTCGGGATGAAGATTGGCGACGACCCGCTGGGCGCGGGCAGCGAAGGCCACCTTTTGCAGGACCCGGATTGCGTCGAGCGGGGCCTCGCGAAATGCCACCCCTGCGCCATTTGAGGTACAGCGCACCAGGGTGGCCGTGATTTCATAGGCTCGCGGGCTTATCGAGGCGGGGGGCGTAAACGCCACTTGGAGTACCTGACCCTCAAACCTCGCGGCATAGCGCGCATCGTCGGACGCACTAATGTGCAGATACAATCCGCCCAGGCAAAAATCCTGAATCTCGCAAGCAATGTCCGTGCGCTCGCCGACGGCGAGCCGAGCTTGCTGGGAAATGGCAAAGCGGATTTGCCGCCTTTGCTCGGGCCGGCCTTCGCTCTCAGGCACGACTTCCTCTGGCGTCACTAAGGGCATCTGATGGATCCTCCGTCAAAACCGGTATGACTTGTTTCCCTGCTCCGGAGTCACAGTACAACATACCAAGGGAAATAATTCAAAACAGCCCTTGCTGATCACCCGTCCCGGTTTTCTGCAAGCATTCCCGAACCGGAGAAAAACTGCGACGGTGGGCAGCACAGGGGCCGTAACGGCGCAAGGCGTCAAGATGTTGGGCCGTGCCATAGCCAAAATGCCGGTCAAAGCCAAACTGGGGGTAATCAAGGTGAAGCGCCTCCATGACGCGGTCGCGCGCGGTCTTGGCCAGAATGGATGCGGCGGATATGGCAGCAACCGTGGCATCGCCCTTCACGATTGCCTCAACCGGACAGGGCAGCGCAGGACAGCGATTGCCATCCACTTGGACCCGCTCCGGTTCCACCGGCAGCCCGGCCACGGCCCGCTGCATGGCCAGCAGGGTGGCTTGCAGGATATTCAGCCGGTCAATTTCCGCCACGCTGGCCTGGGCCACCGACCAGGCCATGGCGCGCGATTTGATCTGGCTTTCCAGCTGTTGACGCCGCCGCTGGGAAAGCTTTTTCGAATCCTGCAACCCATGGATTATGCGGTCTGGATGCAGGATGACCGCAGCGGCGAACACGGGTCCGGCCAGCGGTCCTCTTCCGGCTTCGTCCACTCCGCACAGAAAAAAGGGTGCAGGGCGCTTCATGATTTGTTCTGCAAATACGGCAGGAGGGCCTCGGCAATGCGTTCGGCCGCATTGCAGCGCAGGGTCTGGTGCAAAGCCAGGAAATCCTGCTTGAGGAGCGTCACCCGCTGCGGTTCATCAAGCCAGGCCAGGGTTGCGCGCGCCAGCGCCTCCGGGGTGGCCTGATCCTGCAGGAGTTCAGGCACCGCAAAGCGCCTGAGCAGAATATTGGGCAGCCCCACCCAGGGCAGATAGGCCTGCCGCCTCATGATCGCATAGCTCAATCCAGGCACTCTGTAGGTAATCACCATGGGTTTTTTCAGCAGGGCGGCTTCCAGGGTTGCGGTGCCGGAGGCGAGCACGACCACATCAGCCGCCGTCATGGCCTGCGTGGACAGGCCGTTGGTAAGGCTTATGGGCAAACCGCTGGGGCCAACCAGGGAATGGATCGGCGCCCAAACCGCCTTCCCTGCCACCGGCAGGACGAAGCGCAAGTCTGGCCGGGCACTCACCAGCATCCGCGCTGTTTCCAGCAGCGCAGGCAACAGCCGCTTCACCTCCCCCACCCGGCTGCCCGGTAACAGCGCCACCAGTCTGCCTGCCAAAGGCAGCCCCAGATCGCGTCGGGCTCCGGCTTGATCGGGTTCAAGCGGCAGCACATCGGCCAAGGGATGACCGACGTAGCTCACCGGAATATCGGCCTTCGCATAAATATCCGCCTCGAAGGGAAACACCACCAGCATGCGCGATACTGCGCGTTTGATCTTGTGGATGCGCTCGCCGCGCCAGGCCCACAATGAGGGGCTGACGAAATGAACCGTTGGGATGCCCGCCTGTTTGAGCTTCTGTTCCAGACCGAAATTGAAATCCGGCGCATCGATGCCGACAAATACATCCGGCCGGCTATGCACAAAGTGCCGCGTCAGCTTGCGCCGCAGCGCCAGCAAACCGGGCAGATGACTCAGGACCTCGACATAGCCGTTGACCGCCAGCCTGTCGCTGGATCCGAGGGCGCAGCAGCCGGCCTCGACCATGCGCGGGCCGGCAATGCCTTCAAACTGGATTGTGGTCACGCGGGCTTTGAGTGCGGTGATCAGGTGGCCCCCCAGCAGGTCGCCGGAGGTCTCGCCTGCCACCAGGCCCACACGAGCCATTAACGGATAATGCCCCGCTCGCTGCTGCCGACAAAATCGAGCAGCGGCTTCACCTCCGGATGGGTGGCGGCCAGTTCCGCCAGTTGCTGCTTCGCCTCTTCGAGACTCAGGCCGGACCGATACAGCAGTTTGTAGGCCTTCTTGATCGCCGCGATCGCGTCGGCGGAGAAGCCGCGCCGACGCAGCCCCTCGCTATTGATGCCGTTGGGTTCGGCGCGCGGCCCGGCTGCCATGACATAGGGCGGGATGTCCTGCGACACGCCGCTGCCAAAAGCGGTAAAGCAGTGCTCGCCAAGCCGGCAAAACTGATGGACCGCAGTAAACCCGCCCAGGATGGCGTGGCTCCCCACGCTGACGTGGCCCGCCAACGTGGTGCTGTTGGCCAGAACGGTGTGATCGCCAATCTGGCAATCGTGCGCGATGTGCACGTAGGCCATGATCCAGTTCTCGTTGCCCACGCGCGTCACGCCCGCATCTTGTACGGTGCCGGTATTGAACGTGCAGAATTCCCGGATCGTGTTGTTGTCGCCGATTTCCAGCCGGGTGGGTTCGCCGGCGTATTTCTTGTCCTGCGGCGCTTCCCCAAGCGAAACCATATGAAATATCCGGTTGCCCGCGCCGATTCTGGTATGACCGGTAATTACGGCGTGCGCGCCAACCGTCGTGGCCGGACCGATTTCGACATGCGGGCCGATCACGGAGAAGGGGCCGATCTCCACCGCGTCCGACAGGACGGCGTCGGACGCGACGATCGCCGTGGGATGGATTTTCGCCACTACTTGTCTCTCAGGGTAGCCATCAGCTCGGCCTCGGCTGCCAATTCGCCGTCGACCTCGGCACGCGCGGCATATTTCCAGATGCCCCTCATGTGCCGGGTGATCTCCGCCTTCAGCACCAGTTGGTCGCCGGGTACCACGGGGCGCTTGAACCTCGCACGATCGATGCCGGCAAAGTAGACCACCCCGACATCCTGCGGCAGACAGCCCATAGTCTTGAACGAAAGAATGGCCGCAGCCTGTGCCAGGGCCTCGAGGATGAGTACACCCGGCATGACGGGGTGGCCGGGAAAATGACCCGGAAAAAAAGGTTCGTTGATGGTCACGTTCTTGTGCGCGACGATAAGCTTGCCCAATTCCATCTTGTCCACCCGGTCGATCAGCAGAAATGGGTAGCGATGAGGCAGGTACTGCATCACCTCCTCGACGTTCATCTTCATGGTTTCCCCTCCAGTTCCGCGACCTTGCGTTCGAGCTGCCTGATACGTTCCACCAACTCGTCGAGATGACGAAGATGCACGGCATTCCTTAGCCACACTTCATGCTCGGAGAAGGGCATGGCCGACGTGTAGGTGCCCGGCCTGGTGAGCGACTTGGTGATCAGCGTATTGGTGGAAATGCGCGTCCCGTCGGCAATTTCGATGTGGCCGAAAATCATCGCCGCTCCACCGATGGTACAGTGCTTGCCGATCTTTGCACTGCCGGCGATCCCGGTGCAGGCGGCAATCGCGGTATGAGCGCCAATCGTGACGTTATGGGCTATCTGGATCAGGTTATCGAGCTTGACTCCATCCTCGACCACGGTATCGTCCAACGCCCCGCGGTCGATGGTGGTGCCGGCGCCCACCTCGACGTCATCGCCCAGAATGACCCGACCGATTTGGGGGATCTTCTCCCATCTGCCCTGGTCGGGCGCCAGGCCGAAGCCGTCCGAGCCAATCACGCATCCACTGTGCAAGATAGCCCGATGGCCGATCCGGCAATCGTGGTAGACCGTGACGTTGCCATAGAAGCGGCAGTCCTCACCCACGGCAGTGTTTTGCCCGATGACGGAGTTGGGACCGATCACCGAGCGCGCGCCTATCGTAACGCCCTCGCCTACCATCGCACCGGCCTGAATCTCCGCCGTACTGTCCACCGCTGCGCCGGCCCCCACAAAGGCCCGTGGATGAATTCCGGGGTTCAATGGTGGCGGCGGGTTCAACAGGGCCGACACACGGGCAAAATAGAGATACGGATTGGCGCTCAGTATGCGCGGCAGTGCTGTCGCCTCACTGGCGTCCGGCGCCAGTATGACCGCGCCCGCCCGGCATCCTTCCAGCTGCTTGAGATACTTGGCCTGGGATATGAAACCTATCTCGTCGGCTCCGGCCCGTTCCAGGGGAGCAACCTGGCAGACGGTGATGTTGCCATCGCCCACTAGTTCGCCTCCCAGGCGGGCTACGATCTCTGCCAGCCGATAGCCCCGGGTTTGGCTCATGTCCTATTTGTCACCCAGTTCCTTCATCACCCGGTCAGTGATGTCGATCTTGGGATTGAAGTAGACCGCCTGCTCGACGATCAGGTCGAACTTTTCGGTCCTGGCAATATCCTGGATGGCCTTGCGTGCCTTCTCCTGGATCTGTGCCAGCTCTTCATTGCGGCGCTGATTCAGGTCTTCGCGAAACTCGCGGCTCTGACGCTGAAGCGTCTGATTCAGAACCGACAGGTCCCGCTCCTTGGCTTTGCGGTCCGCATCGGACATGGTCATGCCGTCCTTGTCGAGCTGGGCCTGGATATCACGGGCCTGCCTGGTCAATTTCTGAAGCTCCAGGTCGCGCCCGGAAAACTCCTTTTCCAACCGCTTCTGCGCCTTGATCGAAAGCGGCGCTTCGCGCAGCAGCCGTTCAGTATTGACGAAGCCAAGCTTTTCCGCAAATGCCCCGGCACTGATGGCGAGGCCACCCATTGCCATCAGGGCAACAAGAATACAATTTTTCATACCACGTTTACTCCATCAAAATTTAGAAGGTAGTGCCCAAATTGAACTGGAACACCTGGGCCTTGTCATCCGGCAACTTCTTCAGGGGCTGGGCCACACTGAACTTGAGCGGGCCCATCGGGGAATTCCAGGCAACGCCAACCCCGGCAGAATAGCGGAAATCGCTGAGATTGAACTTTGCGAACCTTCCCAGATAATCATTCGGCCCAAATACGGCACCCGCGTCAACAAAGGCGGAAATCCGCACCGAGCCATCCTTAATACCCGGCATGGGCGTGAAAAGTTCCAGGTTGCCGACCACTTGGGTATCGCCGCCCAATGAAACCTTCTGGCAGTTGACTAAAGTGGACGTGGGCGACGTGTCGCACGGTGTCACTCCCGCGGTTGTGTCAATCGTGCTCAAGCCTTTGGGCCCGATGGTGCCCGAATCGAAGCCACGAACCGAGCTTACGCCGCCGGCAAAGAAATTCTTGAAAAAGGGCAGGGGTTTTCCACCCAAACCTGCGGCATAGCCCGCCTGTGCGTTAACCAGCAGGGTGAAATCCTTGCTCAACGGAAAGAACTGTTGATGCTGGGCATTGAGACGGTAGTATTGGATATCGCCGGGCGGAACCCCGAATTCCACGCCAACGCGCTGCAGGAATCCTTTGGTCGGAAACAGAAAACTGTTGCGCGTATCGCGCGCCAGTGAGGTATCCAGGCGCAGCGTGGTATTGCTGTTGCCAAAGTCCCTGACGAAATTCTGGTAAGTGATGGGGCTCGACGAGTTGGTCGTTACATCGAACAGCTCAGCGGCCAACCCGAGATTGAGAAAATCCTTTTCGTTCAACGGAAGACCTAACCTCAGTCCCAGACCCTTGGTCGATGAATGATATTCGGCCACACCGCTCAGCGAGCTCGTATCCACGTCCCGTCGATAGACGTCATAACCCAGGCTCACGCCATCAAGGGTGTAGTAGGGATTGGTAAAGGATAACGAGTAGACCGTGTTGACCCGGCCGGAATTGACCTGCAAGGCAAGCTGATTCCCGGTGCCGAAGACGTTCGCCTGATTGATCGAGCCGGAGAGAATCAGGCCCTCCGAAGAGGAAAAGCCTGCCCCTAGCATAATGTTGCCGGTCGCCTTTTCAGTCACATTGATGTTCAGGTCCACCTGATCGGTTGTGCCCGTAACCATGGGCGTCTCGACCGAAACTTCGTTGAAGTAGCCGAGCCGGTTCAGCCGGTCCTGGGAGAGCTGAATCTTTTCGCTGTTGTACCAGCCGCCTTCCATCTGGCGCACTTCGCGGCGGATGACCTCGTCCCGGGTCTTGCTGTTACCAGCCACGTTCACCCTGTGCACATACACGCGGTGCCCCGGATCGATATAGAGGGTAAAGGCGACCTGATGCTTGTCCTTGTCCAGCTCGGGCACCGCATTGACGTTGGCAAAGGCGTAGCCTTGCTGGCCGAGGCGGTCGCTGATCTGTTTGGTGGACTCGGTCAGCTTCTGGCGCGAAAACACATCCCCCGGCTTGAGACTGATCAGTTTCTTGAGTTCCGCCTCCGGCGCCAGCGTCTGCCCCGCGAGCTTCACTTCCGAAACCGTATATTTGGGGCCTTCCGTCACATTGACGGTGATGAAGATGTCCTTCTTGTCCGGACTGATGGATACCTGGGTGGAATCAATATTGAATTCGAGGTAACCCTGATTGAGATAGAACGAGCGTAGATTTTCCAGATCGCCCGAGAGCTTGGTCTTGGAATACTGATCGTCCTTCGTATACCAGGAAAGCCAGCCCGGCGTGCTGGAGCTGAATTGTCTCAGCAACTGCTTTTCGGTAAATGCCTGGTTGCCTACCAGATTGATCTGGCGGATCTTGGCCGATTCTCCTTCCACCACCCGGAAATTAAGTGCAACTCGATTGCGCTCTAGCGGGGTGACGGTTGTTTTCACTTCCACCGCATACTTGCCGCGATTGAAATACTGCGACTTCATTTCGTGCTCGGCCCGATCGAGCACGCTCTTATCGAAAATCCGCCCCTCGGCCAGACCGGCGTCCTTGAGCGCCTTCTTCAAGTCATCCTCGGAAAACTCCTTGATGCCGCTTAGGCTGATCTTGGCGACCGCAGGGCGTTCCTCGACCGTCACGATCAGCACATCGCCCTGCACCTCCAGCCTGACATCCTTGAAGAAACCGGTGGCGAACAGCGCCTTGATGGCAGCCGCGGCCTTCTCGTCGTCCAGCCTGTCACCCACCTTCACGGGCAGATAGCTGAACACCGTCCCCGCTTCGGTACGCTGTATGCCTTCCACCCGGATGTCCTTGATGACGAAGGGTTCCACTGCCTGCGCCAAGCTGCTGATGGCGGTCAATATGAGAAGAGTGGAAAGGCGAATTTTCATGTTTGTTCTAACCACTGGTCAGTCGCGCGAGGTCATTGTAGAGGGCCAGTACCATCAACAAGAAAAGTATGGCCATTCCAATACGGCTGCCAAGTTCAATGGCGCGCTCGGAAACCGGCCGGCCCCGCAAAACCTCGAAACTATAATACATGAGATGCCCACCATCCAATAAAGGCACGGGCAGCAAGTTCAGTACACCGAGGCTGATGCTGACCAGGGCGAGAAAACTGATAAAGCTCAGCCATCCCATTTGCGCCGACTGTCCGGCGTAGTCAGCGATGGTCAGAGGACCGGAAAGATTTCTCCACGAAACCTGGCCCATCACCATGCGCCCCATCATCTCCAGCGTGAACACCGACATTTCCCAGGTTTTTTGCAGGCTTCTTTCCAGGCTGTCCCACAGACCGTAGCGGATTTCGGTGCGGATTTCCGCCAGCCAGCGTTCGTCCAGCTTGGGTCCGGCACCGATCTTGCCGATACTCTGATTGCCGTGGACCTCGGCTGCTGGAGTCAGGGACAGATTCAGCTTCTGTCCGCCGCGTTCAATTTCCAGACTCAGCGGCCTGCCCGCAGACGCGCGCACCTTGCTGACCACCACCTGCCACGTCCCGGTCGGCGCGGCATCGATTGCAAGAACGCGATCGTTCACCCTGAGGCCGGCGGATGCCGCAATGCCATTGGGCTGAAGCATTCCCACGATAGGGGGAATGGGCGGGTCGTAGGCACGGATGCCCAGCTTATTGAGTACATCCTGCTCGACGTCGTCGCGCGTGATACCGCCCAGGCCCAGTTGCACCGGCGCATTATTTCTCAGTCGTAACTCCACAGTCCCGCCTGAGAGGGCATGCTTTAGCAGGCTCAAGCGCAGCTCCTGGAAGGAGTCCACCGGTGCGCCATCCACCGCGACAATCTCATCGCCGCTGTTAAGCCCGGCATGGGCGGCAGGCGTATTGGGCGCAGGTTGGCCAATCAGTGGCTTGATGGCCGGAATGCCGTGGACGAACAATGCCCAGTAAAACAGAATGGCGAGCAGGAAATTGGCGATCGGGCCCGCCGCCACAATCAACAGGCGACGACCCACAGACGCGCGGTTGAATGCCCGCCCAAGCTCGTGCGGCGCGACCGGCCCTTCGCGTTCGTCAAGCATTTTCACGTAGCCCCCGAGAGGCAGGATGCACAAGGCCAATTCGGTTTGATCTTTGCCGTAGCGCTTGGTCAAGAGCGGCCGGCCGAAACCCACGGCAAAGCGTAGAACCTTGACGCCCATCAGACGCGCCGCCAGGAAGTGGCCAAACTCATGGACCACCACCAGGATTCCTATGGCCACGAGAAATGAAAGAACGGTGGTCAGCATCCTTAGGCCGCTTCCACCGAGGCAAGGAAGGAGGCTGCAAATGCCCGCGCCGATCGGTCTGCTTCCAGCAGGGACTCCAGGTCGCAAGCCGCTGTCGCGGCGAACTTGTCCAGGGCATGCGCGATGGCTCGCGGAATGTCATTGAAGCCGCAGCGTCGCGCCAAGAACCGGTCAACCGCCACCTCGTTTGCCGCATTCAAGACTGCCGGTGCGCTGCCGCCGGCCTGCAGGGCATCGAACGCAAGCTTCAGACAAGGAAAGCGCTGGTAATCCGGTGCCTCGAAGGTCAAACCCCTGCCCATCAACTCCAGCGCCTGGACCCCGGCTTCAATGCGCTCGGGAAAGCCCAGCGCATAGGCAATTGGCGTGCGCATATCCGGCGTACCCAGTTGCGCAATCAGCGACCCGTCCAAGTATTCCACCATGGAATGAATCACGCTTTGGGGGTGCACCAGCACCTGAATCTGGTCGGCCTGTGCATTGAACAGCCAATGGGCCTCGATGACTTCCAGGCCCTTGTTCATCATGCTTGCGGAGTCGACTGAAATCTTCTGACCCATTACCCAGTTAGGGTGGGCGATCGCCTGTTCCGGGGTGACCTTGGACATCTCTTCGACGCTCTTGGCGCGAAACGGGCCGCCCGATGCTGTGAGCCAGATCTTGCGCACCCCGGCACCGGACAGATCGCCAGAAAAATCTTTTGGCAGCGCCTGGAAAATTGCATTGTGCTCCGAATCAATGGGCAGCAATTCGGCGCCCGAGTCTCGGATCGCATCCATGAACACGCGTCCGGCCACCACCAGGGTTTCCTTGTTCGCCAGCAGGATGCGCTTGCCTGCCCTGGCTGCCGCCAGGGTAGCGGGCAATCCGGCGGCGCCGACAATGGCCGCCATCACCGTGTCGACCTCGGACAGGGTGGCAGCCTCGATCAAGGCCTGCGTACCGGCCCACACCTCCACCCTCAGCCCGGCGCCCTGCAGACGATGACGCAGGGCTACGGCAGCACTCTCATCCGCCATCACCGCCACTTTGGGCCGATGCATCAGACACTGTTCAAATAAGCGCGCAACCTGCGCGCCCCCGGTCAGCGCAATTACTTCAAAGCGCTGCGGATGGCGCGCAACCACATCCAGGGTATTGACCCCAATGGTGCCGGTTGCGCCCAATATGGCCAGCTTGCGCGGCTGGCTCACAGACGACCTCCGGCGACCAGGAGTATGGTAGTGCCCACCGGCAGGGCTGCGGTGAGGGCATCAATCCGGTCCAGAACTCCGCCATGGCCCGGAAGCATGCTGCCGCTGTCCTTTACCCCCGCCACCCGTTTCATCCAGGATTCGAACAGATCGCCCAGGACTGAAAAAAAGAACAATGCCAGCGTAAGCAGCAATGCCCCCACGATCCGCAAGCCATGAATCGATGCGCTCACCGCCGAGGCATATATCACAAGCGCCAGTCCGGCACCCGCCACGCCTTCCCAGGTCTTGCCCGGGCTGATCGCGGGCGCCAGCTTGCGGCTGCCGAAGCGTCGCCCGACAAAGAAGGCAGCGGAGTCGCCGATCCATACCACCGCAAGCAAGCCCAGTAGAAACCAGGGACCGAAGTCGCGCAGCGTCACCAGCGCGACCCAGGTGGGCAGCAGCACGATCACCCCGACCGCGGCCAGGATGAACGGGCTTCGCGTCTCCCAGCGCCGGGCCAGCCAGAGAGGCGCAATCAATGCCCAGAACACGACTGCGGCCCAAAGCAAACCATGCTGAAGTTCCTTTTGCGCGGCAAGAAAGTGAAGTGCCAATGCGCAGCCGGCCAGCACAACACCGTACATCCACGACAGCGGCGCAGAAAACCCTGCGAGGCGCCCCCATTCGAAGCCAGCCAGGGCAAGCACCAGCGCAACCAGCATCGCCCACAACCCCGCGGGCGCCCAAAACAGGGTGGGCAGAAACAGGGCCAACAGCATAACTGCGGTGACCAGCCTAAGCACCGGTTTCCTTCAAGCTCTCGGCCAACTGATCGCTGGTGCGGCCGAAGCGGCGCTCGCGCTTGTGATACGACGCGATCGCCTTGTCCAGACTGGTTGCATCGAAATCCGGCCACAGTGTGTCGGTGAAGTACAGCTCGGTATAAGCCAGCTGCCAGAGCAGGAAATTGCTGATGCGCCTCTCCCCCCCGGTGCGGATGAAAAGATCGGGCTCCGGCGCATCGGCCAGGCACAGATGGGTGGCCAGATCGGCTTCGCCTACCCGCCCCTGATGGCCCGAGGCAAGCAGCCGGTTGACGGCTTGCAGCACATCCCAACGCCCGCCATAGTTGGCCGCGATGTTCAAAACCAGGCGGGTGTTCCCTTGCGTGCGGGTTTCAGCATCTGCGATCAATTGTCTTATGGCGGGGCCGAACGCCTCAAGCTCTCCAATCACGCGAAACCGGATGCCATTCTTGTGCAGCTTGGCCACTTCACTCTTGAGCGCACGCATGAATAATTCCATCAGCAGCGACACTTCTTCCTGCGGCCGGCGCCAGTTCTCCGAACTGAAGGCAAACAGCGTTAGTTGCTCAACGCCCCGTTCCGCACACGCCTGGACGATGGTGCGCACCGATTCAACCCCTTTTCTATGCCCCGCGATGCGCGGCATCAAGCGCTTCTTGGCCCAGCGCCCGTTGCCATCCATGATAATGGCAATATGGCGCGGCACCTCGTGAACCTCGGGGATGATCGTGGTGGAGCTTCTGAAAATCATCGGGCTGTGGCAACCCTGCGACCGTCTTAGACGGTCATCAGTTCCGCTTCCTTGGTAGCCAGCGCCTTGTCGATTTCGGCGATGTGTTTGTCGGTCAGTTTTTGCACGTCGTCCTGTGCCCGGCGTTCCTCGTCCTCGCTGACCGTCTTGTTCTTGACCATGTCCTTGAGCGCCGCATTGGCATCGCGGCGAATGTTGCGCACCGCCACCCGGGCGTTCTCAGCCTCCGCCCTGACGACCTTCGTAAGATCGCGACGGCGCTCTTCAGTGAGCGCAGGCATGGGCACACGGATTACATCGCCCTGGGTGGCCGGATTGAGTCCCAGATCAGACTCGCGTATGGCCTTGTCCACTTTGCCGATCAGGTTCTTTTCCCAGGGTTGCACCCCCAAGGTGCGGCTGTCGATCAGGGACACATTGGCAACCTGCGGAATCGGCGTGGGATTGCCGTAATAGTCCACCATCACATGATCCAGGATGCCGGCATGGGCCCGGCCCGTGCGCACCTTGCCCAGGTCGGCCTTCAACGCTTCAAGAGTCTTCTGCATCTTACCTTCGGTGGACTTTTTCACTTCGCCTATGGTTTGATCCGCCATGTTGTTGATCTCCTTAACTCAGAGTTACGCGGGTGCCTTCATCCTCACCCAGCACCACGCGCTTCAATGCACCTGCCTTGAACAGGCTGAACACTCCCAGGGGCATGTGGTTGTCGCGGCACAAGGCGAGAGCGGTTGCATCCATGATCTGGAGCTTATCCTGGATGGCGCGGTCGAAGCTGAGTTGGGCGTAGCGCGTTGCGGCCGGATTCTTTCTCGGGTCATCGCTGTAGACCCCGTCTACCTTGGTGGCCTTGAGCACGATGTCCGCACCCATTTCCATGCCGCGCAGCGCAGCCGCCGTATCCGTGGTGAAGAAGGGATTGCCGGTGCCAGCGGCAAAAATGACGATCTTGCCTTCTTCCAGGTAGCGCAGTGCTTTGCCGCGAATGTAGGGCTCGGCCACTTGTTCCAGGTTGAGGGCCGACTGCACCCTGGATTCCAGCCCGGCGCGGCGCATGGCTTCCTGCAGCGCCAGCGCATTCATGACGGTGGCCAGCATACCCATGTAGTCGGCGGTCGCCCGATCCATTCCAGCGGCGCCCGGCGACACACCGCGGAAAATATTGCCGCCGCCGATCACCACGGCAATCTGCACTCCCAGATCGGCAACTTCCTTGACCTGGGCAACGATGCCGTCCAGGGTCTCCCGATTGATGCCGAAACTGTCCGGTCCCATCAAGGCCTCGCCGGACAGCTTGAGCAGGATGCGCTTGTAAATCGGTGTTGCCACGATCAGCCCTTGGCTGCCTGGGCCATCACTTCCGCGACGAAGTCATCCTTCTTCTTCTCGATCCCCTCGCCCACGATATACAGGGCAAAGCTGTTGACCCTAGCGCCCCTGGTCTTAAGCAACTGCTCGACGGTCTGCTTGTCGTCCTTGACAAACGGCTGGCCCAGCAAGGTCACCTCCTTTAGGTACTTGGCCACTGCACCCTCCACCATCTTGGCTACGATGTCCGCCGGCTTGCCGGATTCGGCCGCCTTTTGACTGGCCACCGAGCGCTCCTTCTCGATCAGATCGGCCGGTACGTTCTCGCGCGAAAGTGACACAGGCTTGGCCGCGGCAATGTGCATGGCCAGATCCTTGCCCAGTTGCTCATCGCCGCCGCTCACATCCACCAGCACGCCGATCTTGGCGCCGCCGTGCACGTAGCTGCTCAGCCTGCCCTTGGCCTCGATCCGCGCAAAGCGGCGCAGACTCATGTTTTCGCCAATCCGGCCCACCAACTCGGTGCGGATCTGTTCCACTGCCTTGCCGTTGATCGACAGCGCGGACAAGGCGGTCACGTCGGCTGGGTTGTTGCTCACCACCAGCCCCGCGAGATCCCGCGCAAATGCCAGGAAGTCATCGTTCTTGGCCACGAAATCGGTCTCGCAGTTGACTTCGATCATGGCGCCGCGCTTGGCGTCGGCGTCGATCCGGATGGCCACCACGCCTTCCGCCGCGATCCGGCCCGCCGCCTTGCTTGCCTTGTTGCCAAATCTCACGCGCAGGATCTCCTCAGCTTTGGCCAGATCGCCGGCCGCCTCGTTCAAGGCCTTCTTGCAATCCATCATTGGCGCGTCAGTTCGTTCGCGCAGTTCTTTCACCATGCCAGCGGTAATTTCAGCCATTTCTTGCTCCTAAATTTCCAAATCCTTCAACCATGCGAAAAGAGGGGCTTGCGCCCCTCTTGCAAATCTCGCTTGGATTCACTCCGCCGTGGGCGTTTCAGCCTCCTCGACAAACTCGTCAGCGGTCACGATCTCCTGGACGATGTGGGCACGGCCTTCCAGCACGGCGTCGGCCACTCCGCGCGCATACAAGCGAATGGCGCGGCTCGAATCGTCATTGCCAGGGATCACGTAATCCACGCCTTCCGGGCTGTTGTTGGTGTCGACCACGCCGATTACCGGGATGCCCAGTTTCTGAGCCTCGGTAATGGCGCCCTTCTGGTAACCCACATCGATCACGAACAGCGCATCTGGCAGACCACCCATATCGCGGATGCCGTGCAGGCTGCGGTTGAGTTTTTCCACTTCGCGCTCCAGCATCAGGGCTTCCTTCTTGGACAGCTTGCCCGCTTCAGCCAGGGCTGCTTCCGTATCCTTGAGACGCTTGACTGACTGTTTGACGGTCTTGAAGTTGGTCAGCATGCCGCCCAGCCAGCGATGGCTGACGTAGGGCATGCCGGCGCGCGCCGCCTCTTCAGCCACGATTTCGCGCGCTTGGCGCTTGGTGCCGACAAACAGGATGCTGCCCTTGTTGGAAGCCAGCTGACGCACAAACTTCATGGCTTCCTCGAACAACGGAAGCGACTTTTCAAGGTTGACGATGTGAATCTTGTTGCGATGGCCGAAAATGTATGGGGCCATCTTGGGATTCCAGTAACGGGTCTGGTGGCCGAAATGAACACCGGCCTCCAGCATTTGACGCATGGTCACGGACATACTTGTTTCCTTCTACAAAGGTTGAGCCTCCACCCGCCAGGCGCCGCGCAAGCTGCGCGGCGCACCCTTGGTTCCATCAATTTGGAGCGGGTGTGTGAATTTGTTCAGGCCATCCTGAACAGTCCGCTATTTTAATTTGATTAAGCCCTTCTTTTCAAGGGAAAATACGATTTTGCCGGACCTTTCGCCCCATGCCCGTCAGTGTCAAGACCCCAGAAGAAATCGAAAAAATGCGCGTTGCCGGGCGACTGGGCGCCGAGGTGCTGGATTTCATTACGCCCTATGTCAGGCCGGGTGTCACCACCGAGTCTCTCGATCGTCTATGCCATGACTACATGGTCAAGGTGCAGCACACCATTCCCGCGCCGCTCAATTACGCCCCGCCCGGCCATGTCCCCTATCCAAAATCAATTTGCACCTCGATCAATCATCAGGTCTGTCACGGGGTTCCGGCAGACCGCAAGCTGAAGAACGGCGACATCCTGAATATTGACGTCACCGTCATCAAGGAGGGCTGGCATGGCGACACCTCGCGCATGTTCTTTGTCGGCGAGCCGTCGATTCAGGCACGCCGCCTGGTGCAGATTACCTTCGAGGCCATGTGGGCGGGCATCACCGAAGTCAGGCCCGGCATACAGTTGGGGGATATCGGCCACCGCATCCAGAAGTACGCCGAAGGCCATGGCTATTCCGTGGTGCGGGAATTCTGCGGCCACGGCATCGGACGGAAATTCCATGAGGATCCCCAGGTGCTGCACTATGGCAAGCCGGGCACCGGCCTCGTTCTCCAGCCTGGCATGACCTTCACCATTGAACCCATGATCAATGCGGGCAAGAAGGACATCCGCCAACTGGCCGATGGCTGGACTATCGTCACCAAGGATCACAGTCTCTCCGCTCAGTGGGAACACACCGTGCTGGTCACCGAGACCGGCTATGAGGTGCTAACACTGTCTTCCGGCAGTCCAGCTCCGCCTCCATCGCTGCCTCAATGATCATCGCGTCCGCCCAGGCGACGCTGCACGCTGCGGTCCGGGCGCGGCTGAAAGAAGGCCGCACCCAATTGGCGCGGCAGTTTCTTGCTCAGCCCAGGCCGCGGACTTACCTGCACCGGCATGCCCGGCTGGTGGATCAAACGCTGCAGGAATTGAGCGCGCAACTCCTGCCCGCACACATGGCGGTGCTTGCGGTGGGTGGCTATGGACGCGGAGAACTTTATCCCGCTTCGGACGTGGATGTGCTGCTGCTGCTTCCCGCAGAACCAGGCAGCGCAGACCAGGCGGCGGTGGAAGCCTGGATCCAGGCCTGCTGGGATGCGGGACTGGAAATCGGCCATAGCGTGCGCACCGTAGACGCCTGCATGGACGAAGCTGAGCAGGATATCAGCGTGGAAACCGCCCTGCTGGAGGCGCGCCTGCTGTGGGGCAGCAATGCCTTGCACAAGCTATTCCGCCAGCGCTTCCAGGAGCGCTTCAATGCAGGACGCTTTGCCGAGGCCAAACTGCTGGAGGCGCGCGCCCGCCACATCCGTTTTGAGGACAGCGCCTACAAGCTGGAACCCAATATCAAGGAAAGCCCCGGCGGTCTGCGCGATCTGCAGGTCATCATGTGGCTGGCGCGAGCCGGCGGCCTGCCGCCTACCTGGAACGGCCTTGTACGGGGCGGCCTGCTTAGCCTCGCCGAGGCGCGCCGGATCGCCTCCAAGGAAGCCGCACTCGCCTTGCTGCGCATCCATCTCCATATGCTGGCGCAGCGCCGCGAGGACCGTCTGGCATTTGACTTTCAGGCTGAACTGGCAGACCGCATCGGCCTGCCCGCAGCCACCGAGATGCGCGCCAGCGAGCAGCTCATGCAGCGTTATTACCGGGCTGCGCGACAGGTCATGCTGATCAACGAAATTCTCTGCCCTGCCCTGCAGCAACTGGTGTCCCCCAACAGCCAGCCAGCACGGCCCATCGACAAGGAATTCGAGTTGCTTGGCAACGCAATCGGGCTGCGCGAGCAGGACCTGTTCGAAAGAGATCCGACGGCCATCCTGCGCGCTTTTCTCGCCGCCATGCAAAACCTGTCGACCCCGGCATTTGAAGCCGCCGCCTTGCGCGCCCTGTGGCGCGCGCAGCGCCTGATCGACAGCGGCTTTCGTGCCAATCCGGCCAACCTGGCGAGCTTTCTCGCAATCCTGCGGCAACCCAAAGGCGTGAGCTGGGCGCTGCAGGCAATGAGTCGCTACGGCATTCTGGGCCGCTATATTCCTGCTTTCGGCCGTGTCGCGGGGCAGATGCAACATGACCTGTTTCACGTCTACACCGTGGATGAGCACATTCTGACCGTGCTCAGAAACGTGCGCCGGTTTACCGTAACCGAATTTGCTCATGAATACCCGCTGGCCTCGCGCCTGATTGCCGAATTCGACAAGCCGGAACTGCTTTACCTGGCCGCCCTATTCCATGACATCGCCAAGGGACGGGGCGGCGACCATTCCGAACTTGGCAAAATCGAGGCGCGCCACTTTTGCCGCCACCATGGCCTGCCCCCGGACGACGTCGAGCTGGTCGCATGGCTGGTGCAGGAACACCTGTCCTTGTCGCGCACTGCGCAAAAGGAAGACCTCAGTGACCCGGACATCATCCGCGCGTTTGCGCTCAAGGTGCGTACGCCGCGCCGCCTGGCGGCCCTGTATATACTCACTGTGGCCGACATACGCGGCACCAGCCCCAAGGTGTGGAATGCCTGGAAAGGCAAACTCCTGGAA
>DASQBT010000059.1:0-3424 GCA_035635075.1 Thiobacillaceae bacterium
TCGATAGGCCATCGCGATGTGCCGGGACGGCCCGCGTTGTATGCCACCACAGGCCATTTTCTGTCTGATCTGGGCCTGCGTTCCCTGCAGGAGCTGCCGCCCCTGGAGGATCTGGGGAGCGTGCTCGCGCCTGATCATTCAGCCCAGCTGGACGCCCTGCACGAGCCCCCACCGATCGAAGAGCAGGAGGAAGAGCCCAGTGCCCTTTCACCCGACGAGCCGCCACGCGAGCGCGCAGCCTCAGTGGGCGAACCCCCGAGCGAATCCCAGGCGCTGGCGGCGCGTAGACACGATATCCCTGCTGCATCCGACAACTGAGCGCTTATCCCCGCAAAGAATATCGCTCAGGGTTCGCACCTGCGCCAACCCGTGTAAATCGAAATGCCGCGCCCATCCTACCCCCGCCCGCCCGAGCAAAAACGTCGCCGCCCAAGCAAGCCCGTTGCCGAGCCGGAAAACTCGGTCAAGCTGCAAAAGGCGTTGGCCGATGCAGGGCTGGGATCGCGCCGGGACATGGAAGAATGGATCGCTCAGGGCCGGGTCAGCATCAACGGCACGACCGCCGCGATCGGCGCGCGGGTAACTTCAAAGGACATCATCAAGGTTAGCGGACGCAGGATCTACTTGCGGCCCGCCGTGGAGAAGCGGACCCGGGTGCTGATCTACCACAAGCCCGAGGGGGAAATTGTCAGCAGTGACGACCCGGAAGGGCGTGCTTCCGTGTTCGACAATCTCCCCAGAATACGCGGCGCCAAATGGCTGGCGGTGGGGCGGCTCGATCTGAATACCGAAGGTCTATTGCTCTTCACCAGCAATGGCGAGTTGGCCAATCGGCTGACCCATCCGCGCTTCGAAGTGGAACGGGAATATGCCATCCGCATCCTGGGTGAACTGACGCCAGACCTTTGCAACAAATTGACTCAAGGGGTGGAGCTGGAAGATGGCTTGGCCCGTTTTGAAAGCCTGGTCGAAGCGGGTGGCGAAGGTGCCAACCGGTGGTGGAAGGGTCTGGTCCGGGAGGGGCGCAACCGGGAAGTGCGGCGTTTGATCGAGGCCGTTGGATTGAAAGTATCGCGCCTGATTCGCACGCGGTTCGGACCGGTGAGTCTCCCACCGCAGTTGAAACGCGGGCAAATTCAGGAACTGGATGGCCGCGCCATGTCAGAATTGCTTGCGTGGGCTGGGCTTCCGCCGCCTGCACAGATTCCGTATCCGCGCGGCGCGCGGCCGGTACGCAAGCCACGTTGACGTGAAATCGCTCAGCGACTCGCGCGTCGGGGAGCAATCAGTAGGGTGTGCTGCGCGCACCATCGACCTTAGTGCGCGCGGCGCACCCTACTTCCATCGCACAAGTTTCTAGTGCGAAATCGGCCTCGAGGCGCTAATTCCCATTGCGTTTCTCCGTCATTCGCCTGATGACCCCGGCGGCCCACTCCTTGCCGCCCAGGCCGAAGGCCAAAGCCAGAGCCAGAGCGACTGCGCCGAAGCCGATCTGAAACGCCGCGGTCAAGAGCCGGGTGCCGATTTCCAGCTGCTCCAGAGCGACGAAAATCACGAAGATGATGACCGCATATTCCGAAATCGTGCTCAAGGTCAGCGCGCCCTCCACCCCCATATTGTTCAAGTAGGCAAACACGAGCCGGTTGGTAAAGCGGGCCAGCAACACCCCAAACACCATCACCAGGATGGCAACGATGATATTGGGTATGTAAAGCACGATACGGTTAAACAATTCGGCCACCGCGTGCAGGCCAAGGCTGTTGGACACCATCACAATCATGACGAGTATGAACAGCCAGTAGATCAGGTTGGCGACGATGCGCGAGAGGGATATATTGATATTGCCCTGCTTGAGGAAGGCATCAATCCCCGTCTTCTGGCTGAGTTCATCAAACTTCAGGACGTCCAGCAGCTTCACCACGCCGGTACGGATCAGGCTGGCCAGAATCCAGCCGACGAACAGCAGCAGGAGCGCGGCCAGCAACTGCGGTACGAAGCCCGCCAGCTGGGTCCAGAACGATGTGAGGGAAGCGACGAACACGTCGATTTGCTGTTGCATGGAATCCTCCGTTGCTGACGCTGTGCCAGCATTATACCCAAGCATCGCCAAGCGAAATTCCTGCGCTGTCATCAAACAGACCTAAACTCGCCTTTCCGCCTGTTGGTTAGCGCAGTTTCCGCATATAGTTAAGCGAACGGACTTCCTCTGCCAATGCCCAATGCCCATCGAACAACTGACTGCAAGATTCTTGCCCCATGCCGAATTGGGCAAGTTGCTCCTGGCGCTCGCTGACCGTGGATATTGCTGCGTGGGCCCCCAGGTCGAGGACGGCGTCATCGTGCTTCGCGAACTCTCCAGCGACGAAGATCTGCCGCGCGGCATTCGATCTATCCAGGTACCGGGCAGCTATCGCTTGGCGGAGGACAGGGAGCAGCGCTATTTCGCCTGGACCAATGGCCCGCAGGGACTCAAACCCTGGCTGTTTGCGCCGGAGGAGCCCATATGGCGATCAGTGCGAGCAGACGCCGGGCAACTCGGATTTGCTGAGCTAACGCCCCCTGCCAAACCGCTTGCAGTCATAGGCGTGCGGGCTTGTGATTTGGCAGGGTTGGCCATACAGGACGCACATTTCCTGGGTGGTCCAAGTCCGGACGCCCATTATGCGCGTCGTCGCGAGGGGCTGTTTCTGGTGGCAGTGCAATGTGCGGAAGCGGCCGCGACATGCTTTTGCGCTTCCACCGGAGACGGGCCTGCGCCGGGCAAGGGATTTGACTTGGCGCTCGTTGAGCTGAGCGAAGGCTTCGTTGCCAGCGCAGGCAGCGACGAGGGCGCTCAAGTACTCTCTGCCTTGAACCTGGCGCCTGCTACTGCCGCTCAACAAAGTGAAGGTTGCAGACAGGCTGAGCGGGCTGCTCAAATGCAAACCCGCACGCTGCCCAGCCGCGATCTTCGCCAGTCTTTGCTTGAACGCTTGGAGCACCCCCGTTGGGATGAGGTGGCGTCCCGTTGTCTTGCCTGTGGCAATTGCACGGCCGTCTGCCCCACCTGCTTTTGTCATGCGCATGAAGTCAAGTCCGAGCTGGGTACAGACGCAGCGGAGCAGGTGCGCAAATGGGACAGTTGCTTTGGCGAGTCTCACGGCCAGTTGCACGGTTTCCAAGTACGATCCGATACTCGTGGCCGCTACCGGCAATGGCTGGTGCACAAGCTGGGCACCTGGCATGAGCAGTTTGGCCGCAGCGGTTGTGTCGGCTGCGGACGTTGCATTGCCTGGTGTCCGGTGGGGATAGACCTTACCGAGGAAGCCGCGGCACTGATGGAGGAAGCATGATGAAGGCGTCCGGGGTGGTGCCCCAGTCCGCAGTGATCATGAACCGGGTCCAGGAATCCCCGACCATATTCACCTTGGAAGTCAGGCTGGAG
>DASQBT010000060.1:0-13213 GCA_035635075.1 Thiobacillaceae bacterium
GAAGGATCTTCTGCGAGTCAGCGGCGGCATTGCCCATACAAGTTCGACCGCTCGTTCAAGGCGAGCGGTCGAGAAAATACAGGGCGCCCAGCAGCCCGGCCGTGGAGAACAGGAGGTAGGGGCTGCCAAACAGCCAGAACAGCAGGGGGATGGTGAAATAGAAAATCCGCGTGCCGAGGCTGAAATAATTGCCCGCCCGATTGAGGTAGCGGCCGGCCAGTTCCGGGGTCAGATGCGGCGGACGGGCATCGATCGGCATCGTCACCATGTAGCCCACATGATTGAAGAAGCGCACCGACACGGTAAAGCAGAAGAACGCCGCCAGCAGGTCGATGACCAGCACGATCATCTTCCCGATCCACAGGCTGGTATGAGCTGAGCCCATGAAGCTGAGGGCATGCCAGGTCTGCGCCAGCTTGTCCGCCTGGCTGGTGAGCGAGAGCACTCCCATGGTCAACAGCACCGCGGTGGAGGCCATGAAACTGGCGGCCATGGTGGAATTGCGCAGCGTCTGCACCCCCAGCACATCGGGGTTGCGCATGACTCCCTCGGCCCAGTGCTGGCGGACGACGAAGTTGAACAGGTGGACCGCATAATCCGGCTGGCGCCGGGTGCGCGCCCTCAGCATAAGGTGATAGGCTATCACCAGTGCCACGCTGGCAATGAATACAAGCAGGTCGTTGAGGTAGAAGGGTGAGTTGTTCATTGCCTGGAAGGCGCGGGAAATAGTTTGCTCTGGGTGGAGGCCGTGGCTATGCAGTCAAGGCGCCATCAAGCCTTGACCTTGGCAGTGCGCCGCAATCGGGACAGCAAGCGGCGCGCGAGTTCGCCGAACAGCTCGGTCTGGGTGGGGTGGGGGAAGATGGCGCGCGCTACCTGTTCCAACGTCAGCCCGCCGGCCACCATCATCACGCCGGCGCCGATCAGGGTGTCGCAGTGATCGGCGAGGAAATGCACGCCGATGATTTTGCCGCTGGCCTTGTCTGCCACCAGCTTGATCATGCCCTCGGTCTCGCCGGTGATCATGGCCTTGGCGTCGATGCTCATGGGCAGCTTGGCTTCTGCCGCGTCGATGCCCTTTGCCTTGGCTTGTGAGAGCGAGAGACCGACAAAGCCGGCCTGGGGCCGGCTGAAGGTGACGCCGCAATCGAGGTCCTGGTTGTATTCGACCTTGTGGCCCAGCAGGTTGTCGGCCGCGACCCGGCCCTGGCTGGCGGCGGTGTGGGCCAGCATGTAGCCGCCGATCACGTCGCCCACTGCATAGATATGCGGGGTGGAAGTCTGGCCGCGGACATTGACCTTGATCGCGGCGCCATCCAGTTCCACACCGACTTTGTCCAGGCCGAGCCTGCTGGTGTCGGGCCGCTTGCCGGTGGCGATCAGCACCACATCACAGTCAAAGGTGAGCGCGTCGCCGGCGCTGTTCTTATAGGCAAGCTGCATGTTGCCGGGCGTGCCGGAGATGCTTTCGATGACGGCGCCGGTGACCAGGCTGATTTCCTTTTCCAGCAGGCCGACGAGGCTCTTGGCGATTTCCTCCTCCACCTCGGCCAGGATGCCGGGATTCTTTTCCAGCATCAGGATTTCGCTGCCGAAGTCGCGGAAGATCTGCGCCATTTCCACACCGATTACGCCGCCGCCTATGATGCCCAGCTTCTTCGGCGGCGCTGGCAGATTCCAGATGGTGTCCGAGGTGACCACGCCGCCGCTGGCGAGATTTTCCCGCGCGCCGAGGATGGGCGGGACAAACGGTGGCGCACCGGTCGCGATCACGGCCGCGCCGAAGCTGAGGGTGCTGGTTGCGCCATCGGGGGCGGTGATTCTTAGCGTGTGGGCATCAATGAACTCGCCAAACGCCTCGATTACGTTGATCTTCATGCCCTTGTCGGTCTTGAGCGCCATTTCGCCGCGCGCCTGTTGCACACCGCGGCGGTGGGTCTCTACCTGTTGCCAGTTCATCGCCGGCCGGTCGGTGCCGGTGACGCCGATCTGGCCATCGTGGCCGCGGTCGCGGATCCGGTCGGCCGCCGCGCGCCAGGCTTTGGACGGAATGCAGCCGCGCCACAGGCATTCGCCGCCCGGGAAAGGCTCGTTGTGGACCATCGCCACTTTCATGCCGTGATCGGCCAGGTCGCGGGCGCAGTCCTCTCCGCCGGGGCCGCCGCCAACGATCACCACCGGATAGTCCCAGTTGCCTTCGGGGATGGGCGGCGCTTCCACGATGCCCGCGCCGGCGCCTTCCATCCAGGTTTCCGGTGCTTCGATGGTCTGTTTGAGCTGCATCAGGTAGGACGCCACATCGGCGCCGTTCAACACGCGATGATCGGCGGTGAGCGTAAAGGGCGTGCCCTGCGGACCGTTGGCGGCGATCGCCAGGATGGCGGCAATGCCGGGTGTGGGGATGGCGGTGAAGTGCGCAATCCCGAACATGCCCATGTTGGAAATGGTGAAGGTGGGATTGGCGAACTCCGCCGGCGCCAGCTTGCGCGCGCGGGCGCGCGGCACCAGGTCGTTCCACGAGGTTTGCAGTTCTTCCAGGCCCTTGTGCTCAATGCCGTGCAGGATGGCCACCACCAAACCGCCATCAGCGGATTTCACCGCCACGCCGAAGTCGTGGTTGGGACGCTCCACCAGCTTGTCGACCGGCTGGTAGGCCCAGTTCATGCGCGGGAAGTCTGCCATCGCCACTGAGCAGGCCTTGGCGATGGCCACGGTGACCGACACCTTGCGCGCTTTGGCGGCGGCGGTGAGCCTGGCCATGTCGATATTGACCGTGACGTTGAAGGTCGGCAGGGTGAGCGACGCCGTCATCGCATGCGACACCGCTTTTTCCATGCTGGTCATGGCGCGGCCCTGACCCGGCACGTCGACTTGGGGCAGGGAATGGGCGACATCGGCCATGGAAGGGCGGGCGCGCGCCACGTCGGCGGCGATGATCACGCCCTGCGGGCCGCTGCCGGCCAGCTTGGCGAGGTCCACGCCGGACTGCGCCGCCAGCCGCCGCGCATAAGGGCTGGCCTGGCGCCCGCCTGCCGGACGGGGCGCAGGTGCGGCCTTGACGCTGCCGGCGCTGGGCGCGGTCATGGGCACGTTCGATCGCGCCGGTGCAGGCCTGGGAGTCTTTGCCTCGCCCGGTCCCGGTTTCATGGCATGGGTTTCCTTGACCCTGTGATCCCCGCCCACCGTGACGCCGGTGCTGTTGACCTTGGTGGCGTCGTTGACGACGAAGGCCATGGGGTGGCCGACTTCGATGACCGAACCGACATCAGCGAGCGGGCCGGAGAGAAAGCCGTCCTGGAACACTTCGACATCCATGATGGCCTTGTCGGTCTCCACCGTCGCCACGATGTCGCCGCGCTTGATGGGATCGCCGATGTTTTTCTCCCAGGTCACGACCACGCCTTCGGTCATGGTGTCGGACAGCTGGGGCATGATGATGGGGGTTCCGGCATGATGCGGAATCATCTCGATGTGGGCCTCTTCCTCCACCAACTCGCCGGCGGCGACGCTCACATCGCCAGCGGTGTCGGTGATATAAGCCAGAGCGCCACCCACCGCGATGGTGCTGCCCACTTCGGCCAGGGGGCCGGCCAGGTAGCCGGCCTTGAACACTTCCACATCCATGATGGCCTTGTCGGTTTCAACCGTCGCCACGATATCGCCGCGCTCGACCCGGTCGCCAGGCTGCTTTTCCCAGGTCACCACCACGCCTTCGGTCATGGTGTCCGAAAGCTGGGGCATGCTAATGACTGAATGTTGTGACATGGTTCTTGCCTACTGGTGAAGGGGGAAGGGTAAAGGGGGAAGGGTAATACCCTCCCGGCAGGGAGGGTCACGCCAAAGGCGTGGGGTGGGTATCTCCCTTCCCCCTTCTCCATTCACAAACATGTCCTACGCCTTGCCGAATAGCTTCAGCACCGCGCTCACCACGTCTTCATGATCGGGTATGGTGGCCTTTTCCAGGGTGTGGTTGTAGGGCTGGGGCACCGTGGCGGAGTTGATCCGAACCGGGGCCGCATCCAGGTCAAAGAAGCTTTCTTCGTTGATGATGGCGATGACTTCGGAACCGACCGATACCGGCGCCTCGTCCTCGCCCACGGCCACTGCGCGGTGCGTCTTGGCGACCGACTGGCGTATGCCTTGCCGGTCCAGCGGAGACAGGCAATACAGGTCCACCACTTCGGCGGAAATGCCGTATTGCTTGTCGAGAATTTCCGCCGCCTTCAAGCACCAGTGGAGTGAAACGTTGTAGCCGAACAGGCTGACGTCGGTGCCGGAACGGGCGACTTCAGAGCCTTCCAGCGGGTGGAAGTATTCGGTGTCCGGCACTTCGCCCTTCATGTTGTACATCAGTTCGTGCTCGTTGATGTAGACCGGGTCGTCGCAGCGCACGGCGGACTTGAGGAGACCGTAGGCCTGTCTGGGGTTGGACGGCGTGACCACGCGCAGGCCGGCGATGCCCATGAATACCTTTTCCATGCGCGCGGAATGCTGCGCGCCGAGCTGGTGGGCAGTGCCGCCGGCGGATCGGATTACCACCGGAGCCGTAAGCTGGCCGCCTGACATGTAGCGCACCTTGGCGGCCGAGTTGAACATCTGGTCCATCGCCAGCCAGGCGAAGTTGACCGACATGATTTCGATGATGGGGCGCACCCCCAGGTAGGACGCGCCTATACCCAGGCCGGTGTAAGAGTTTTCCGAAATGGGGGTGTCGATCACGCGCAGCGGACCATATTTGTCGTACAGCCCCTTGGTCGCCTTGTAGGTGCCGCCAGCCACGCCAATGTCCTCGCCCAAACAGATCACCAGCGGATCGCGGGCCATTTCTTCGTCATGGGCGCGCTGAATGGCTTCCCAGTACATCATTTCCGCCATGCGTATTCTCCCTTGTCAGGCCTGACCGGTCAGCCAGCGGCGCTGGGTGTCGCGTTCCGCAAGCACGTATTTCTCCAGATCTTCAACCTTCGGTTCGGGCGATTCCTCGGCAAACTTGATGACCTCGTTTTCGATGTAGTGATCGACGTCCTTTTCGATCGCCTCGTAGTCGGCCATGGTCATCGCCTGTTCGCTAATCAGACGATCGCGCAGGATGAAGATGGGATCGCGCTGCTTCCACAATTCCTCCTCTTCCCTGCTGCGATAGCCGCGCGAGTCGGACATTGAATGGCCGCGGTAGCGGTAGGTCATCAGTTCCAGAAAGTAGGGGCCCTTGCCGCTGCGTACATGCTGGACTGCCACCAACGCGGCGTCATACACCTTCTCGATGTCCTGGCCGTCGGTTTCCGCCGCCTCGATGCCGTAGCCGCTGACGCGCTTGTGCTGATGGATGACGGCAGTGGAACGCTCGATGGCGGTGCCGATGCCGTACAGGTTGTTCTCGCACACGAACAGCACCGGCAGATTCCACCGCGCTGCCATGTTCATGGTTTCGTGGAAGGTGCCCTGGTTGTTGGCCGCATCGCCCAGGAAGCAGATGGCGATTTCGTCGCCGCCCTTGAGCTGGATGGCTTTTGCGATGCCCGCCGCGAGCGGGAAAGGTCCCCCCACCAGCGCATAGCCGCCCATGAAGTGATGTTCGGTGTCAAAGATGTGCATCGAGCCGCCGCGGCCCTTCGACGCCCCGGTCTCCTTGCCATACAGTTCCGCCATCACGCGTTTCGGATCGGCGCCGCATTTGATGGCGTGGATGTGATCGCGATAACCGGTGATCACGTAGTCGTAACCGGGCCGCGCCGCTTCCATCACCCCGTTACAGCAGGCCTCCTGGCCGGGATACAGATGCAGGAAACCACCAATCTTGCGCTCGATATAGGCCTGGTAGCAGCGCTCTTCGAAACGGCGGTGTACCACCATTTCCCTGAGCACGCGTTTCTTGTCTTCCGGTTTCATGAATAGCCCTTCTGATAAGGCAGCAGCGGTTTGAACAAACGCGCTATTATCCCGGAAAGGGCTTACCCGTTCAATGTTTGAACTTCGTTTTGGAACCGAGCATGTCATTACAGATTACGGAAAAGAAAGCCGATTTTTCTGCAAAGGACGCAAGCGCCGCCAGCCATATCGTGGTCCTGATGCCAAACGCCAAGTCGCTGCCAGCGTTGCCTGGCCTGGATGCATTGAACGCCGCCCTGAAACGCCGCGCAGTCAAGATTGAGGAACTTGCCAAGTCGCCTATTGCGGTCGAGATCGATGGGACGCTGGTTGCGTACGCCATGGTCGACGGCCAGGCGCAGACATTCGAACGCCATACACAGATCCGCAAAGCCTGGGAATGTCTGTCGGCTGAACAGCCCGAATCCGCCGCGGTGGCCATCCTTGGCGATGCGGATTTCCGCAAACAGACTGGACGCGATGCGGCATATGTGCTGGCCGTCAATGCCGAACCCTTGCCGTCGCATAAATCCAAGGCAAAGGGCAAAGCCTTGAAGAAGGCGCTGCTGTTTGGGGTCTCCGGTTGCGGCGTAGACGAGGCGCTTGCAATTGCCACGGGCAACGTGCTGACCCGCAGTCTGACCGTTCTGCCGCCCAATGAACTGACGCCGGGTGAATACCGCAAGCGCATCAAGGCACTGGCGAAAACCTACGGTTGGTCAGTCAAAGAATACGGCTTTGACAAGCTAAAGAGGATGGGCGCAGGTGCGTTCTGCGCCGTCGCGCAAGGGTCGCCGGCCAAGGATGCCGCCATCGTGCATGTCACGTATGAGGGATCGGGGGGCAGGGGCCTGAAAAAGGTGAAAAGAATCGCCCTGGTCGGCAAGGGAATCTGCTTCGACACCGGCGGCCATAACCTCAAGCCCGCCAAATACATGCACGGCATGCACGAGGACATGAACGGCTCGGCCGTGGTGTTGGGCATGCTGGCGGCGGCTTCCGTGCTCAAGCTGCCGGTTGTGTTGGACGGCTGGCTGGCATTGGCCGAGAACCATATCAGTCCGCAGGCCTACCGGCAAAACGAAGTGGTGACGGCGCTCAACGGCACCACCATAGAAGTGATGCACACGGATGCAGAAGGCCGCATGGTGCTTGCCGATACGTTGACTTTGGCGGTGCGCGGCAAGCCCCACCTCATCGCCGACTTCGCCACCCTCACGGGCAGCATGCACTACGCCCTCGGCAGCCGCATGTCCGGCGTGTTCGCCACCTCCAGCGAGCTTGCCCATCAAGCTTCGCGCGCCGCCACCGCCAGCGGTGAGCGCCTCGTCGTCTTTCCGCAGCCCGCGGACTACGACAGCAGCCTCGATTCGGCGGTGGCCGATGTCAAGCAGTGCACGCTGGAAGGCGAAGCGGATCACATCCTTGCCGCACGCTTCCTGTCACGCTTCGTCGAAAATGCACCCTGGATACATATGGATCTTTCCGCCAGCGCCTGTAAGGGCGGGCTGGGCGCGGTGTCGAGCGAACAGACCGGGTTTGGTGTGGCGTGGGGTGTGGCGTTGCTGGAAGGCCTGAAGTAACCAGTTGTCCGAATGCTGAGCCTGACAGGGAGGAGCGGATGCGACAACGGACTTTTGCTTGCGGCACATTTGAATTGGAGAGGAAGCGCGCTGTGCATCGGGTCGGCGTGTGCGCAATGATTGCGCCGCTCTGCCCCAAGGGCGCAGGCGGTCTCTCGAATGCCAACCGGCTGTTTGCAGCCTGCGCGCCGACGAATCTGTACCTCACACGACCCCAATTGATATGCCTTCATGGGGCGAGGTGCGCCGCATGAACGGTGAACGGCCCGCAAGCGCAATTGAAGATCGCGACACGCTCGACGCCCCACGCAGAATTTCAGATGCAGCCATGCCCGTCGAACAGCGTCTGCGACAATTCGCGCAGCTGAGCGCGATTGCCATCGTCATCGTCGGCTGCTACCAGGTCCTGCTCCCTTTTATTCCTGCCATTTTATTCGCGGTGGTGGCATGCATTTCGACCTGGCCCCTGTACGTGCGACTGCGTAAAATGTTGCGGGGCAGGTCCACGCTGGCGGCGCTGGCGATGGTGCTGCTGCTGATGGTGCTGGTGATCGGACCATCGGCGCTGCTTGCGTTGAGTCTCACAGACAACGTGACGTCGATCGTCGACGCAGCCAAGGCATTGCTGAATCACGGCCCGCTCCAATCGCCTGCATGGCTTAAACAGATGCCCATCATCGGCGCGCGACTCGATGGCTACTGGCAAGCGCTTGCCAGCGGCGGCGAAGAGGCGATGGCGCTGTTCGAAAGGCTACTGGAGCCGGCGAAGGATCTTCTCCTGGTCGCCGGCAAGGCGGTCGGCCAGAGCCTGTTGCAGATGACGTTCGCCGCAGTCATCGGGTTTTTTTTCTTTCGCGACGGCGACGCGCTGGTACAGACACTCCGGATCGGGCTGGAAAAACTTGCCGGGAGCATCGGCGCGGAACTGCTGGCAACCATCCACGGCACCGTGGCGGGCCTCGTTCACGGTATTTTTGGCACGGCCGCGGCCCAGGCCCTGGTCGCCTGGATCGGCTTCCTTATCGCCGGAGTGCCGGGCGCCACCGTGCTCGGCGTAGCCACCTTTTTTCTCTCCATGCTTCCGATCGGTCCGCCCCTGATTTGGGGCGGCGCCGCCATCTGGCTCGTCAATCACGGATCCATCGGCTGGGCGATTTTCATGGCGCTGTGGGGAATCTTCGCGATCAGCAGCATCGACAACTTCGTCAAGCCCTACCTTATCAGCCGCGGCAGCGGTTTGCCCCTGCTCCTGACCTTCCTTGGCTTGTTCGGCGGCATTGTCGCCTTCGGATTCATCGGCATTTTCATCGGCCCGCCGCTGCTTGCGGTCGGCCTGATACTGGTTCGGCTGTGGACGGCGCCCCCCGCGTCGGAATCCACGGCCTCCGGTACGGAGCCATCGCCTTAGCGTGGCATGTAAACCGGCTGGTGAGAAAAATGGAAATTATCCGACCCTGCCCCTGTGATTCCCGTCAGCGGTCGCGCGATCCGGGGGCAACTGCGCACGGTTTGGCCGATAGTTAGTCGCCGGCCGTTTGTATTTCCAGCGGGTCCCCGTTCAACTGTCTGACCACATCTGCTGACTCGTTGGTGACACGCCGGCTGATGGCCGGATCACGATCGATGTAGCCAAATGCCCGGAGCACGTGGGTATCGGCCAGATGCAAGCCGCTATTGCGCAACGGCAGCCTGGACTGAAAAACGTGCGCCTTCACCTCGGGCTGGTTGTGCAACGCGGAAAGCGTGCGGGAGAGCAGGGACCCGGCCGGCTGCGCGGCATGACAACTCACACAGTCCACCGTTTCCGGGGTATTCCTGGCCGGATTCTCGATATCGGCAATGGCGATCGCCAGGGCCTTTGCCGACTTCGGTACGCGATTCGCCGAACGCTCGCGCAGGATGTCCGGCAGATAATTGTCCTCGGCTTCGTCCGGCAAGGGGTGCACCAGCCCGTTGGCAAAGCTGCTGTGGTCAAGCTGGGCAACCTGAAGGCGTTGTGAGCGGGTGCCAAGGCGCGGAATGAGCAAGTCGTGGAGAACGCCGTCGCGGACATTGAATCCCGTGAACGACCATTCGTCGTCGCCGGGCAGTCCCTGCATCGCCGTGGCCCGCCACAGGGTGGCGGGCCCTACATACTTGGAGAGCAAGGAACGAAGCCGGGTGGCAAATTTACCGTCCAGGCCTTGCTTGAGCAGAACGGGATGAATCTGCAAGGGCTCGTCGCGCAAGTCCAAGCCCGTAGCCTTGACCAGGGCGGCGTAGTCGGTCAGCAGCGCTTCGAACATGGTTGGCGTCAGGGTGTACAGCGTGTGGATGGCCGCGTCCTTTGCCTCCAGCACGCCATACTCCGCGCTGGACCCGTAGCTGGCCGGCGCGACGGGCTGCCATACCAGCCGCACCTGCTGTAGGCAGTTGCCGTCTGACTTGAAGCATGGATCCAGTCTGATACCCACCACACGAAGAACCTGGTAGGTCTGGTCGGCTGGCTTGGCATGGTCAATTGCCGGCAGGCGCCGATAGACGTCATAGGGAAACCAAGCGCCTTTGAGGCCGTGCTCTTGCGGCGGTATCAGGTCCCCCAGGTCGGAGCGTGATTCGGGCAGCGGATAAAGAATGGAGACATCGTTGAGCCCCCAGGGCCGGCCCGGCTGCACGGCAGCCTCATGTGCCTGCGTCAGCGATGCGGCTCCGGCCAGAAGCACGAACGCCAATGACTGATTCAGCCATTGCCCCAGCGAGTGCGACATTCTCTTCCGCTGCCTTTCGTTCTAGTCATTCCTTTGTATGGCAACGGCGGTTGTTCAACCTCTTGGACCGTGCCCGTACTCTGGCTTCGTTCATGTAACCTGAACGTAATATAAAACCTAGGATAGCACTTTGGGCAGCTTCCGCGTGCCATATTTATCAACGTCTTATCGGGCTTGCAGATATCCGGTCGAGGCGCCAATTGTTCGCGCGGGCACGGTGTTGTTTTCTTGCCGCAAGAGGTCGACCTCGGCCTTAGTGGCTGTCTCGCGGAAGTCGGCAGCAGTTGGTCTGCGCGGCCAGGGACTGACCGCATTTCCGGCACTCGCGACGTGTCGGTGATGTCGGTCACCGGATTCGACACCTTCGTATCGGAACGGCGCAAGCTGCGCCGCGTGATCGATCACAGTTACGAGTTGAGGGTCATGCTGATGGACCGCTGGCGCCATGCCCCGCGTGCAATCGCTGGGCGATCCTGCCGACCTGTTGGAGGACTACTGCCGGGAAGCTGAGGCCCCCATCGACCGGCTGGCCAGCCTGGCAGCCGCCGGCAAGAAGGTCACGTTGAAGCTGTATGAGCATCCGCCGTTCTGGAACCTGATCGTCACCGGCGAACATGTGTGGGTGCAATACTGCCATGATGGCCGCGAACTGAAGGCCAGCCGGAATACGTCTTTGCCATGATCAAGAACAAGCCCACGCAAGGCCTGTTCTCGGCCTTCTACGTGCACTTCCTCGACCGGTGGGGTGACCTGCGCCACCCCAAATACGACTTGTCTACCCGCAAACTGATTTACCGCAATGACAAGGGCATCGAAGTGGAGCGCCTGTCCTTCCCGCTCCAGGCGAAGTGCAACGAGCTACCGGAACTCGCCATGCCGGCGCATTGACACAGGCTCAAACGGCCCTGATTACTTACACCGTACATTCACGCGAATGCCGTAGCCCGGACCGAAACAGAAATGGCGAAGTTCTGGATGCCGAGTCTTGCCTCATGTGCTGGATTCCTTGAATCAGCAGATGAGGATGACAAGAAGATAAGCCTGGCAGTCTATTTTTCGGCTGAATAGTAGGCAGCCAGGTTGGCGATATCCTTATCGCTCAAATCTTTTGCGATCTTTGCCATTGTCTTGTTATCACGCGCCCCAGACTTGTAGGCCTTAATAGCCTTGGTGAAGGTGGCTACGGGCATGCCGGCGAGACGAGGTTCGCCCTTGCCATCCTCGCCATGACACATGGCACACTTCTCTGACTTGGCCTTACCCGCCTTGGCATCGCCGGCCTGTGCCGCGGCAGCCGTTAGCAAAACCCCACCCATCAAAACGATCAGCGCACTCTTGAACATTTCATTACCCCATGGAAGGTTGGTTGAAGCACAAGTATATTACTAATTGTCCTGCATATAGAACGCAGGATCATCGCAAGCGGATTGAGAGGCGCCCTGTTTGATTGGGGCAGCAAATCTGGCGGGATGCGCAGATGAACGGTGATTGCCCCATTCACCCCCGAATCACCCCAACGCCCTCCCCAACAGCGCCACCGCAATCGTCACCAGCCCGATGATGAGGTTGATGCCGATCAGCTTGCGAATCTGCCCCAGCGCTGCGCCCCCGGCTTTCCAGTCCTGCCCCGCGACGGCGCGTTTGAGTTTCTTGTACGGCGCGAAGAAGACGTGGGCGAAGATCAGCATCATGACCGCGCCGAGGACGAACATGGTGAGCGTATAGAGCGGCGCGGCGAAGCCGCCAAGGAGCATGAGCATGTACAGGCCGCTAGCCAGAATGAGGACGACCGAAGCCCACACCCAGGGGAAGAACTTGTCGAACACGCCAGCCCACAGGGTGAGGCGTTGCGGCGGTTCGAGTACGCTGGCGGCAACAGGCCGCAGGGCCATGTAGGCGAAGAACATGCCGCCCACCCAGACGACGACGCCCAGGACGTGCAGAAACAGCGAGAGGGTCATGACAGTTCCTGGCTATTCAGTTTCATTGGCCTGGCTCAATCAATTGTTCTGCTTGCCAGTAGAGTTTGTCTTGCTTGAGTCCCTGTCAATACTAAATGGGCGTTCATTAATCCACACGCGAAAGTGCAGGCCTCCCAGCAAGAGCAAGATCAAACCAAGGTAAATCCAGAGAATGTTGTCTAGAAGAATGGGCTCGCTAATCAGCGGCGTAGGGATGAAAGGCTCTGGCCCAAAGAAAATCCTGGCAACGATAAGCGAGCCCAGTACTACCAGTTGAATTTCTGCCGTGGTCGTCCAGGCAATGTTGCACCTCAGCTTCAGGATCTCATTTTTGCCCATTGAGTTACCACCCAGTTTCTTGACGATTTCTCGCGCAACGCTCGCCAGGTAGGAAGCCAACGCCACGACAAAGGCCAGAAGAGTAAGAAGCGTCTTTGCGTCACCCGCATCGGGTACAAGAAATTGTTTGCCCTTGCACCATGCAATTAACAAAGCCACAGGCAGAATCAACCCTGCAATAGAAACGATAAAAACCTTCTTGCACGTTTTATCCTCTCGGCTAGGGGGATGGTTCGCCGCTTGCTTGGAGACCGTGGTTTCGCCGGTTGCCACCCCGGAATTCTTGGGAGCCTCTTTATTACCGCTCTTTTGGTCTTTTGTTTGGGTACTCATTTTTGTCTTCCATTACGGTGGGCCACGCAGCTGTGGTCAGCGCGGTTCGAGCACACTGGCGGCGACCAGGCGCAGGGCCATGTAGGCGAAGAACATGCCGCCGACCCAGATGACCACGCTTGTCATGGTGGTTCCGCTCAATTCAATAGATGGCGGTCGATTATCTTACTCGTGAGCAAGATCCAAAGCAGCCGGCCTGCACTTTCGATGAGTACCGCATGGCTTGCCAATCCCAACCTTGCCGCTCGGATCCTTCAGGAATTTGTCATCCGTGATGAACGAACGACATGCCGCGCAAGGGTATGGCGGGCAAACCCTTACTTATCCCTTCAAATTCAATCGGCCCGCCTTTGGCACGCTCTCTGCAACAGTAACAGCAGAC
>DASQBT010000061.1:0-9880 GCA_035635075.1 Thiobacillaceae bacterium
TCGCACTGAAGCGGCGCGTCTGCTCGGCCTGCCAGACGCTCGTATACGTCTTGGCGGCTGCGAGATTTAGCGTGGCCTTGTCCGCCACACCCACCGGGGCAGGGTTGACCTTGATCCCGGTGGCTTGCGCTGGCTGGCTCAGCCTGCGGTCGCGCAGGCTGGACAGCCCCGCCGCGCCGAAGCGCATCAGGGGCCCGTGCAGATCCTCGAAGAACGGCACGCTACCGATGCGGCGCAGCTTGCGCGGTTGCCGCGTCGCGCCCAGGTCTGCTTCCTCGTAGTCCAGAGTCTCTTCCACAATCTCGCCCAACTCGAAGTCGTCGTCGCGCAGTTCATAACCCGCCGGATAGGGCTCGAATGACGGCTTGGCAAGCTTGTCGTCCTGCGACATGTCAAGGAATTGCGCGGCGGCGAAGAAATCCGTGCGGGTGGTGGGCAGCTTTGGCTGCGGCACGACATTCTGTCCCTGCTTGAGTTGCAACGCACCGGCGGAAAATTCATTTGCGCCGTCGATCTTGCTGCCACTGGCCTTGGCCAGGCGCAGTTCCAGCGGCACCAGTTTCTGCTGGAACGTGAGGCTGCCCAAGGGATGGGCCAGCAGATTGCCGCCGGGTTCGACCGCGGCCAGGGTCAGATAACCGTCGCCGCCCTGTGGCAGTTGCGCGCTCCAGTTGGCAATCTTGGCGATTTCCTCCGCCAGCTTGTCGGCGATCTTGACCGTGACCACCGGGGTGTCGCGATCCGTGCCCCAGGCCTCGTCGATCTGCACGCTGAAATCCGGCAGCGGCCACGGCGTATGCACTGCAGCGCGGCCGGCGATATGCCACCGTCCGGGTCCGGCCAGCAATCCATCCAGGTGGACGGAGGCGAAATCCAGGCCGAACACATGCACGGCCATATAGGCATGCAGATCGACTTCGAAATAGAACTTGGGCTGTAAATAACAAATCGCATCGAAGCCCCAGCCGCCCTCGATGCTGGCGATGCCGATGTCGGCCCAGGCGCGCAGCTCCGAGCCAGCCTGCACGGTGGCCGAGGTGATGGCGAAATAGCCTTTGTACGAGATGCCGACGATGCCGATGTCGAAGCTCGCGCCCACGCGCTCGAAGGGCGAGGGTATGTCGGAAGGGATTTCCTTGAAGCGCGGATGAAAGCCGCCGGCGCTGATGATGAAGGTCGGGTGGTCGCCGAACTCGGCGCGAAAGGCGAACTGGCCGGTGATGGAAATGAAGGCCACGCGCGAGTTCACCAGCTTGGCGTCGAAGCCGATGCGCAGAGGATCGAATACTACCCAGCCGAGGAAATCCAGGCGCAGATAAAGCAGTGCCAGGTCGGCGCTGACCAGCGGCGGCAACTGCACGATGGCCTGGCCGAGGATGACGAACTGGTTGGCTTCCACCAGCAAGCCGAGGCGCACCGTCACCAGGCTCGGCGTGCCCCAGCCCAGTTCGAGCATAGGCCCGATGACGAAGCCGCCGGCCTTGACCGGGAACAAGCCGCGCAAGGTGTTGATGATCTTCGGTGCATCGCCCACCGGGTTGGCGGGGAACAGGATGGCGTCGAGCGCGCCATTACCCAGACCTTGCGACAGCGCAGTTACGCTGGCGGTATGTTGCACGCCGATCAGGCCGCCGATGCCGGTCAGGGTAAAACCGAACGACAACTGGATGGGCGGAAACTGGCCGTAGATCAGCAGCAGCAGCGAATAACCCGCGGCGCTCTTGGTTGTGAGGATGCAGATGGCCTTGACATCGATCGCCATCAATTTCAGTTCCAGCGCGCCGGCATATTCCCCGCCCGTCGGATCGATGAACAGGTAGCCGCCGCCTTTGACGATGCCTGCATCCAGACTCAGGCCCAGGCCATTGGGTGGCTTGAATGCGAAGGACAGTGGCGTGCCGCCGTTGATGTCGATGTCGAGCAGTACGCCAAGCCGATCCACTGACGCCTGAAACGGTCCCAGTTCGACACCGAAGCTGGCGGACAATTCGGTTTGCAGATGCAGAAAACTGCCGTCGACGGGAGTGAGTCCGATGTTGATGAATTGCAGCTTGAACGGCCCGGAGGGCAGGGTAGGCACCGGTAGGCTGGCCTTGAGCCCGGTGCCGTTCTTCAGCCGGAGTTTGCCGAACTGGTCGGCCTCGGCCTCGACCGCGAAATCGAGTGCAATCCCGTCTCCCAGCACCAGCTTGAGAAAACTGTCCTCGGGCTTGAACGTCGCCTTGCCCTTGCGCGCGAAAAAACTCAGGCTGGGCGCGCCATTTTTTAGATTGATCCCCGCACCCAGTTCACCGATCCGCAACTCCGCGCCGTGGAACGGTCCCATCACCAGCGCGCCGCTGTCCTTGCTGCGCGCAAGGCTGACGCCCAATTCAAAGTTGTTGCTAACCTGAACCTGGCCGGGTGGTACAACCGGCACGAACACATCGATGCCGGCGCTGGCCGTCAAGCCGAGCTGAAAATCGGCCACGCCGGTCGAGCTGGTCTTATTCAACGCCAAATTCAAGCCGGCTTTTATGCCGACTGGTGCGGCGGTATTGAACTCGACCGCGCCGCCCAGGCCCGGCGGCAACGAGAGCGTGGCCAGATCAAATTTGGGCATTGCCGGCAGGGCGGGCAATCCGTTGGCAAAGCCCAGACTCGGCGCGCCCGTGCTGGGCGCGGTGAACGAGCGGTCGATCATGCTGCCCGTAAGCAGAACGATCATCCCCAGCGCGGTCTGAGTGTCCTGGCTTTGCGCAGGACTTGCGCCCAGCAACTGCGCGAGCTTGGCCGCCTCCTGGCCGGCCGCGGGTGTAGCCTGCGCATCGCCGCTCAGACTCAGCAGCATCTTGCCCAGGCTGAACGCACTCGGATAACTGTTGGCTGGCAGCTTGGCGAAGTTCTCCACCTGGTGCATTAGCGGCCCGATCACCGCCAATGCGGCGGCGGGATTGCCGCCGTTGAGGCCGTCCACCGCCTGTTTGACATACTCCAGGGTGGCCAGCGATTCGCCCACCACACCGGCGGCCAGCGCCAGCGATTGGGCGTCTGCGCCGTTGGTCTTGAAGTCCTCGATATTGGGATCGGCGGGCGGCGCGGCCGGGTTCAGCACGCCCAGCATCTGCCACACCAGTTGCTCGACCTGGGGGCGCTGTCCCGCGGGGATGGCGCTCAATGCCTGGGTTACTGCAGCGCGGAACCAGTCATAGGTCTGCTTGAACACTTTGTCCGGTTTGGCCACGATCTCCCCTGTTAGGCAACGACTTCTGATTTATAGGACAAGGTTTATGGCGATCCAATATTTCTTTCGCTCTGCGGGCGGGAAAAATCCGGTGATGCGTCACAGCATGGACATTGCAGAAGAAGCGTTTATAAACTGCCTTGCCGGCTGATTGCGCACAAATTTGCGGGTAGACTTGACTGCGTTCTCCGTTTTGGGTGTAGAGACATGCATTTCCGCATCTATCGCTATCAGCCAGAGACCGATCCTTCCCCATCGATGCGCGACTACGAAGTCGATATCGACGTGGCCGGCAAGATGCTGCTGGATGCGCTGCTCGCGATCAAGGCGCAGGACGAAACCTTGTCCCTGCGCCGCTCCTGCCGTGAAGGGGTATGCGGCTCCGATGCGGTCAATGTAAACGGCAGCAACAGGCTGGCCTGCATCACGCCGCTCTCCGAACTCAAGCAGCCCATCGAGGTGCGGCCGTTGCCTGGGCTCCCGGTCATCCGCGACCTGGTGGTGGATATGGAGCCGTTCTTCCGCCAGTACAAATCGATCAAGCCCTGGCTCATCAACGACGAGCCCGAGCCCGAAGTGGAGCGTCTGCAAAGCCCGGAGGAACGCGCCGAACTGGATGGCCTGTACGAATGCATCCTGTGCGCCTGCTGCACCACCTCTTGCCCGTCCTACTGGTGGAATCCGGACAAGTTCGTCGGCCCGGCCGGCCTGCTGCAGGCCTATCGCTTCATCGCCGATACGCGCGATCAGGCCACCGGCGAGCGGCTGGACAATCTGGAGGATCCGTATCGCTTGTATCGCTGCCGTGGCATCATGAGTTGCGTGGAAGCCTGTCCTAAAGGCTTGAATCCCGCGGCCGCGATTGGGAAAATCAAATCTTTGCTGGTCAGGCGGCGGGTGTGATGAGCAGCGGAGAGAGGCTCCGTAGGAGCGGCGTCCACGCCGCAATCCCCGGCAATTGCGCCTTGGAAGGCGCTCCTACAATAGCCGCACGCAGCGTATCGGAGGCGCCCGGTGGGAGCGAAGACGTCGATCTGGCCAGGCTGGCATGGCGCAGCCGGCGCGGCCTGCTGGAATTGGATCTGTGGCTGGGCGGTTTTGCGCAGCGGCAACTGTCTGCCTTGACGCCTGCCGAGCGCCGGCAGTATGAAGCGCTGCTGGAACTGCCCGACCCGGAACTGCTCGAACTGCTACAGGGCAGGCGCGAGTCGCCACTCGGATTGGCCGCCCTGATACGGCGCATACAACAAACCTGACACGACCGACAATGACGCAGAAAACCGTAACCCTGAATTTCAGCGATGGCAGCCCCAGCATCGAATTGCCGATCCTGGAAGGCACGCTGGGCAACCCCGTCATCGATCTGCGTGGCTTGGCGGGCAAGGGCTATTTTTCTTTGGATCCGGGTTTTACCGCCACCGCCAGCTGCCAATCCCAGATCACGTTCATCGATGGGGAGCAGGGCCTGCTCTATCATCGCGGCTATCCTATCGAGCAACTCGCCTATCAGTCCGATTTTCTCGAGGTTTGCTATCTGCTGCTGCATGGGGAATTGCCCACCGCTGAGCAGAAGATCGAGTTCCAGAAGAACGTCCGCCGCCATAGCATGCTGCATGACCAGGTCGGCACGGTGTTCCGCGGCTTTCGTCGCGATGCGCATCCGATGGCGGTGATGATAGGGGTGACCGGCGCGTTGTCGGCGTTCTATCCCGATGCGCACAATGTCTTGGACGAACACAGCCGAATGATTTCGGCGCACCGGCTGATTGCCAAGGCGCCGACCATTGCGGCTTGGGCCTACAAATACAATGCCGGCGAGCCGTTCATCTATCCGCAGAACCGTATGAGTTACGCGGAAGACTTCCTGCATATGCTGCACGCCACACCCTGCGAGACTTATGAAGTCAGGCCGGTGCTCGCCCGCGCGATGGACCGGGTTTTTATCCTGCATGCCGACCACGAACAGAACGCGTCCACCTCAACGGTGCGCCTGGCCGGCTCCAGCGGAGCGACCCCGTTTGCCTGCGTGGCGGCCGGCATGGCCTCGCTGTGGGGCCCGCTGCATGGCGGCGCAAATGAGGCGGTGCTCACCATGCTGGAGGAAATCGGCGACGTGTCGCGCATCCCCGAGTACATCAAGCGCGCCAAGGACCGGAGCAATCCATTCCGCCTGATGGGCTTTGGCCACCGCATCTACAAGAATGTGGACCCCCGCGCCAAGGTGATCCGCGAGACATGCTATGAGGTGCTGGATGAGCTCGATCTGCGCGACGATCCGCGCCTGAAGATCGCGCTGGAACTGGAGCGCATCGCCCTGCAGGATGAATTCTTCATCGAGAAGAAGCTTTATCCCAACGTGGATTTCTACTCGGGCATCCTGTTCCGCGCCATGGGTATTCCGCCCAGCATGTTCACCGCGCTGTTCGCGCTGGCGCGCACCGCGGGCTGGGTGGCGCAGTGGCATGAAATGCTGTCCGAACCCTCACACAAGATCGGCCGCCCAAGACAGCTTTATACAGGTGCGGCGCGGCGCGATTTTGTGCCACTGGAGAAACGGGGAGGCTAAGGTGCACCGCCACGCGGCCGTGGATTGCAAAATCGCCAAGACCCCGCGGGCATTCGGTCAGAAACACTTGGCCCCAATTTGGACGCTATGCCGCACGCCGACTTCTCCGCTTGAGTAGTTCCAAGAGCAACTCGCCATTAAGCATCCTTGTACTTGACTGCGCCGGATAGGTTTCGTGCTGGCAGCGCGCAATCGTCTCCGGGCCGCGCCGGTACGCAAGCTGCAGGCGTTTTTTGCACCGTCAGCGCCAGAGAAGAAAGGCGACGAGGATCAGTTGTTATACCAGGCAACAACCTCGCGCCTATTACTTTAGTTGTATTGACTTCAGGAAGTGTGAAGTTAGGCTGGCTCTACGCACAAGAAAACAAACGAAGCGACAAAAACAACGCAGACAGGAAAACCGAACCTAGACAAGAAATGCAAAACGGCAAACACCGGTTTCGCGGCGAACTGATGTATCGAGCGACCAATGGAGGCCGGCAGCATGAAGAAAGGAAGAACGATGAAGCACCGGCTGTTGGCAATTTCACTGATGATTCTAGGAGGTGGCATGAGCGCGTGCGCGATGGGCGGGACAATTTGGAAGGAGGAAGTGTTGTTGTATGACGGCAGCAAGATCATCGTGGAGCGGTCGGTAAGTCGAAAAGGCCGGCACGAATTATTCCAGAGGCCATCCATCGGGGAACAGAGCTTGGGCTTCACAATGCCGGCTACTAAACGAGATGTGCATTGGAGGGACCAATACAGCGCAGACATTGGCAGCGCGAACTTCAACTTAATGATGCTGGAGATCGACAAAGACACAGCCTATCTGGTCGCGGCGCCGATGGGTTGCCTGTCATACAACAAATGGGGACGGCCCAATCCTCCTTACGTGGTGTTCAGGTACCAAGGCAAAGCATGGCAGCGCATCGCCCTGCGAGAACTCCCAGCCAAATTTAAAAGCCCTAATCTGATCATCTCCACGCCCGACGATGAAGTGAAGCGAATCGGCCAAAGCCTGATCTCGGCAAAGATGGTGAAAGAACTCAATGCAGGATTTAAGCAGCCCGCATATCAAACCATTGTGCGGCAGCCCCTTAAACCTGGGTCGGGCGAGGTGGATTGTCCTGAAATGGTTCGAATTAAAGGTGGTTGGGCTTCTCCTGGCGGTGCTAAATCACCCATGCTCATCAAGCCGGCAATTGAGAATGGCAGATAGCCGCAGTCTCTGCAGATCACATTTTCTACCAGGGAGCAGATCATGATTGAGAGCACGATTTACGCGCTGTTGGCAGGTCGCGCCTATTTCGAAACCCGTTCTGACATTAACCGGTTCCCGGTTCCGCAGGGATGGGTTGAATTTAATCATCGCGCACTTGATAGCGGTTTTGAGGCTATCACCTTCACCAACGGCACCGAGATCGTCATCTCCTTATCGGGCACGGACTTCACGGATTTCACCGGCGACTGGACGGAAGCCAACCTCCCGCTGGCATTCGGGTTTAGCTCGGATCAACTTCGCGAAGCCGCGCTGTATTACGTTCAGGTCAAAGAAGCAAATCGCACGGAGGCCAATCCAAATCCGACCATCAGCTTCACCGGCCATAGTCTCGGCGGCGGTCTGGCCGCCCTGATGGGCGTGTTCTTCGACGAGAAGGCGGTTACCTTCGATCAGGCGCCGTTTGCGAATGCTGCCACGCTCTCCATCCGCGAGGACCTGATCGACTACCTCAATGGCCAGGGCTATACCGACACTGAGTTGACAGACCTCGTCCCCGAACTGGTTTCGTTCAATCCCTACAATCCCTCACCGGGCCGTGAGGCGAACGTCACGGGTTACTACGTCGAGGGTGAGGCACTTGCCGTGGTTCAGGCCAACTCGAGTTTTGAGATTCTGGGCACGCAGACAATGCTTGCGCAGACCAGCATCGACGTCAGTTCCATCAACCTCCACTCCCAAGCATTGCTCACGGCATTTCTGGAGAACGATGCCTTCCGTGCCATCGGTTTCAAGTTGCCCGAGTTTCTGAAAATGGTGTTCGACGATGCCTTGTATGCGCGTAATACAACTGCGGATAACACCAAGTTCGTTAATCTCCTCGAACACCTCATCCGCCACCAGGCAGGAGTCACGGGCTCCTTCGCTGCCGACGCCATGCTCGACCGCTTCACCGCCGACCTTCAGAAGGTGGCCCAGGACGGTGGTTTCACCCTCACCAACACCCGCATCACCAATACCCTCGTCGCGTTTGCCATGCAGTTCTATTACGAGAGTGCCAAAGCGACCGATGCGGGAAAGGCTTTGTTCAGCACCGACGGCCTGACAGGTGGCATCCGCTTCGACCGCACCGACGTCGCAGGCAGTCTAGGGGATGCCAAGGGCTGGCAGCTATATTTCCAGAACTACCTGGCCGAAGGGTTGACGCTCGAAGAGCATCGCATCGTCCTGAAACTCCTGCCTGCCGCAACCGACTGGTTTGTCCAAGCGGGTGCGATCAGCATGAGCGCCACTGCCGAAGACCACGAAGCCTTCATGCTCGGTGGCATCGGCGATGATTGGATGCTCGGCGGCAGCCAAGCTGACCTCCTGATCGGTAACGCGGGCGACGATCACCTGGGAGGTGGCGCGGGCGGCGACACGCTGATAGGAGGGGCGGGCTTTGATACCTATATCGTCAATTCGGGCGATGGCTTTGACACCGTGCTAGATAGCGACGGGCAGGGTGTGATCAAGATCGCAAACATAGAGGCCAAAGGCAGTGCAACTGCTGATCTCGACCCGAAGAAATGGATACACACTCCCAACACCGACACCTGGGTTGACCAGCAGAATGGCATCGCCTACACGAAGAGCGTCGTCAATGGCGAAACGCAACTGTTAATCCACAAAGGCGACAGCAACGTCGTCGTCAACGGCTGGAGCGACGGCGAGCTGGGGATTGTATTGGGTGCAGGCAGCCCCCCGGACACTACCACACCTGCCGCCACCCTCGTCGGCGATTTTAAGAAAGCAATCGACGATCACGCCACCCCGGACACCGGTGACGACACCTACGTGATGACCGATGGCAACTACACGGCAGATGGGGATGAAGCAAATGCACTCGACCTCATTAGCGGCACGGCGGGCAACGACGTGATCGATGGGAAAGGCGGCGATGATTCACTCTCCGGCATGGCCGGTGACGACACCATCGAGGGCGGCGCCGGAAGCGACTTCATCCAGGGGGGGCTGGGTCAAGACACGATCAATGGCGGTGCGGGTGATGACATCATTTATGGCTCAAGCGATATGGCCATCAACAAGCCCACTTCGGTGGACTTTACCAAACCCGTCAACGATTACCCCTATGCGCTGGCGACCGGGTTTAACTGGACGGCAGGCTCTTACGACACGTTAGCCAATGGCGTGCCTTCCAGCTATTCCGACGCGCCGCGCAACAGACTGGACAGCGATCAAGGCAACCTCATCGACAGCGGCGCGGGCGACGACTTCATTGCTGCGGGGGCAGGCGCGGACTACGTGCATGGTGGAGCGGGCAGGGATTGGATATGGGGGATGGACCAGGACGATGTGCTGTTCGGGGACAGCGACAATGATTGGATTTATGGCGACGGGAACCAGCCTAGTGTGGTGGATTCAGTCGTCTGGGCATCACCCGAGAACCACGGCAACGACATCATCGACGGCGGGGATGGCGACGATTACCTGTTCGGCCAAGGAAAGGACGACATTATTTTGGGAGGGCAGGGTAACGACAGAGTCTGGGGCGACGACCTGACCGCAGCGGAACTGGACCCCGCCTACCACGGCAACGATTATCTGGATGGCGGCGCGGGCGACGATCAAATCGTCGGCGGCGGCAAAGACGACATGCTCATTGGCGGTGATGGAAACGATACCCTGTGGGGAGACGACGACGCGACCAATCTGCCTGAGCAATATCAGGGTAATGATATCCTGATGGGCGGCGCAGGCGGCGACCAGCTCTACGGCGGAGCGGGGAATGACATACTCGAGGGCGGCACCGGCAATGATCAACTCTATGGTGGCGCAGGTGACGACACCTACCTGAACGTCGAGGCGAGCGATGTCATCGGCGACCTCC
>DASQBT010000062.1:0-42520 GCA_035635075.1 Thiobacillaceae bacterium
GCACAAAGGGGCCTTAGTCTGGGTGGCCGGCAAGAGCTATTACTTAAACAAACCCCGCCCGGCCGTAATCGTTCAATCCGGAGTAATGGCAGAGGCTCGCGACAGCGTCACCTCGCGCTCTTTCGCTCGCCATGCGGCGTAGCGAAGCGCCTGCATGATGTCCTCGCGTTCAAGATAAGGGTAGCGTGCCGGCATTGCCGAGAAGAAAAAACCGCGCAGCGCCGCTGCCCGTTCTGTTATCGTCCCAGTTGTCGCCGCGCCACGGCATGCCTGACTTGCCCGGTTTGGCAACCGACGCGAAGAAGGGCCTCGCCCCGGCCAACAAGTAAAATCCTGCGGGGCATGAATCAGAATAGCGCAACGCCGCAAAAAGGGGTGGGCAATGAGAACACTGATTGTCGCCGCCGTGATCGCGGCGTGCTGCGGTCCCGTGCAGGCATCGGACTACGTCACCGTCGGCGGTTTCAGCTATCACTCGGAGCGCCACCGATCGAATGGAAAGGACTGGAACGAGGTTAATCCCGGCCTCGGCTTCGAGCGGGATCTGTCGGAATCGTGGACCTTCACTTCCGGCATATACCGAAACAGCTTTGCCAGGACAACGGCGTTCGCCGGCGCCAGTTGGGAGCCGATCAGGCTTGGACCGGCGAAGTTCGGCCTGATGGCGGCGGCGGCGAGCGGCTATCCGTCACCCGTGGTCGGCGCCATCACGGCGGACCTCAAGCTTTCCAATCGGATCGACCTGACCCTCCTCGGTGCGCCCGTTCCCGGCAGCAACGGCGGCGCCGTCCTCGCGACGTATGCGCGGATCATGCTGGGCAAGTGAAGCGGCGAACACCCGGCCGGATCCCGCCGGCGTCATCCCCGAAGACCGTGCATCGCCCTGGGCAGGCTCAATGCGCGCATATCGCGTGGAGCACAAGATCAAGATCGGCCATTCCGGCTGCAATGACGTGGGACGGGGACGCACATCAGCGGCGCCGACTTGCCCGATGTGGACCGCCTGGCCGAGCGGCTGTGACGGGAAGGAATGCTTCCGTCACTCAAACCTCATGACTATCACGCGACTTGGGACTGCGGGAAGATGGGCAGACCAGGCCCCCCTTGGATGATGGAGCCAAGCCTTGCTAGGTCCAGTCTCTGATTAGTTCCTGGCGCACGTTGCGGGCGCTCGGCTTGCGGCCCGACAACACCACATAGCTGAAATATTCGGCGTGGGTCGAGAAGTGCGAGCGTATCTCTGCCATCCGCATCCGGTTCGGGCGGCTGCGCATCACGTTGGCCAAAATGCGCAGGCCGTTTGCCCAACCTTCGTCTTCCAGAAACCCCTGCAGGCTGAACGCGCGAAACGGGTGCTCTGTTACGCGCACGGCTTCGAAACCCGCCTTGCGCAAGGCTCCAATCCAGCCATAAAGGGCAGGGAAGTCCAGGGTCTCGGCGCCGCAGATGCGGTTCGTCGCTTCGCGCACGGAAGGGGGCGGGAGCCTCTTCCAGCAACATTCCAGCCCCGCGAAAACGCCCTTCTCCTTCAGCACCCGTTGCACTTCCGCCAGGGCCGGCTGGTATGGCACAAACATGAGGACGGCGTGGCAGATGACCGCGTCAAAGGTGTTGTCGGTGAATTTCAGCTGGTTGATGGAGCCGACTTCGCAATGCACCCGATCTGACAGGCTAAGGCGCTTGACCAGGGCCTGCGCCTGGCTTACGCGACGGGGAGAGTTATCGATGGCCGCAACCTTGCAGCCGTAGGCTTGCGCGACATGACAGGCAATCTGCCCGGAGCCCGCGCCAATCGCGAGCAAGCGGCTGTGTGGCCTGGGCCGCAGCAGATCGAGCATCCGGTCGCGTCCCTCGATTCCGCCCGGACTGATCACCCGCTTTCCCAGATAAGCCAGGAAATCGAACAGACTGAGCTTGAACACATCGTCATGGGACAACCGCGTCCCCGCCGTGGGGCCCGGCGTGCTCATGGAATCGCCTGAGTCGTCAGCATCCCGCTGGGCTTCACACCCTTTGGTGTCTTCGATGACGCAATACGGACCGTCATGCCATTCGGCCTTGGGCGCCGCGAGTTTTGCCGGTGTTCTTTTTTCCACTTATTTTGTGAACCTCAAATGTCACACCGTCTTACAGGCAACTTTGATGCCAGCCGGGATGCTGCGACGTCAGGACCAGCGCGCGAGCCGCCGACAGGGTGGGCATTGATTTCAGGATCTGTGCTTTAAGAACCTGAGGCTGTTGTCGTGCGGCCTTCCGCCAGGGCGCCGCAAACGGGATCTGCCGGCCCGCGGCCAGGACAAGCGCGATGCAGGAATGACGCTTTCCGTGTCGGCTTGGGTCCGGCATCCCGACAAAGGATTGATGCAGACTTGACGGAGTGTCGAGTGGACGACAGGTCGTCGCCATCATGCTGCTGCTGCCAGATGCGCGATGCCATGAACAAGATGCAGGCGTTTCACCTCGGCAGTGAACGGCCAGCAGTATCGGCGTTGGGCGGGACATTGGCGGCGCATCTTGCATATAATTGATGCCAGGCTTGGTATTGCCCAGTTGCGCCAATCCCGCTCAATGCGCCGCTGCCAACGTCGATGGGTACCGAATAATTGCCCGGGAGGCGGCTTGCTCCAACGTGAAGCAAAACTTCTGGCGCACTCAGCGGTCCAATTTCTGGTTCAATTTCTTCCAACCAAGAAGGAGGAATACCCATGCGATTCATGATGCTGATGATCCCCAAGGGATATGAACGCTCAGCTCCCGGCACCTTGCCGGACGCCGCGGCTGTCGAGGCCATGATGAAGTACAACGAATTACTGCAGAACGCCGGCGTTCTGCTGACACTGGATGGTCTTCATCCGCCGTCAATGGGTGCGCGGGTCACGTTCACTGACGGCAAGCCAACCGTAACCGACGGGCCATTTCCAGATGCAAAGGAGACGCTCGGCGGCTACTGGATGATTCAGGTGAAGTCGAAGGAGGAGGCGATCGCCTGGGCATCGCGCTGCCCCGCTTCGAACAATGAAATCATCGAAGTGCGCCAGGTCCAGGAATTGGCGGATTTCCCTGCCGAGGTTCAGGACAGCGCGGCCGGCTTACTGGAGATGCAGACTCAGTCGCAGCAACGACTAAGCGCTTAATCCGCAGCAGTGTTGCTTCAATGACAACAGTGAGTGAAGTGCTGGGCGGGTACAGCGCGCCTCGAACCTGGAGTTCAGTCGCCTTTCCAGAGCGGTCCGCAGGAGAGCCGCTCGTGCGCTAACCTGTGGTGATCCCAATATGCCGGACACACAAATGCACCCATCCATCGTTGCAACGCGCCCATGGTCGATTGACCAGATTGCGTTTGACCGCATAGCGGTTGAGCGCATCGTCAACGAAGATTCATGGTTCTATCTGCTCGCTGCCTCATCGTTTGTTGAAAGCCTGTCCGACCTGTACACCCACAATCTGCTCGACCACATGGGCAACGATCCCGAAGCCAGCCAATGGCTGCGCGAGCGATGGGAACCGGAAGAACTGCGCCACGGACAGGCCCTGCGCCGGTATGTGGAGACGGTATGGCCCGCATTCGATTGGCAGAAGGCGTTTGACGGGTTCTCCGCAGACTATCGCCCGTACTGCAAACCCGAACTGCTGGAGCCGACGCGCGCGCTGGAGATGGTTGCCCGCTGTGTCGTGGAAGCCGGCACCTCGAGCCTCTACGCTCTGCTGCAGCGGATCAGTCCGGAGCCGGTGCTCACCACGCTGGTTGGACATATTCGCAGCGACGAAGTGGGGCACTACAAATACTTCTATCGTTTCTTCCTGCGTTATCGCGAGATAGAGCGACCGTCGCGCTGGCAAGTGGCCCGCGTGCTGAGGCAGCGGCTGATGGTAATCGGCCACGAGGATGCCTACCTTGCGTACAAGAACGTATTTGCGGTGCGCCATCCCGGCCGGTCATTTGGCCCGCAGGATTACCAAGCGCTCCAACACGCAGCCGGACAGTGGGCGCGCGCTGACTTTCCTTACGAAATGTCGGTAAAAATGCTGCTCAAGCCGCTGCGCCTGCCCAGCCTTATCAACCGCATTGCCCTGCCGCTGCTGGTGCGCCATGCGCGGCGTGTGGTGGCACCGTGATGCGTGCGGCCGGCGAAGACGCGCCGCAGCCGATGGTCAATTGACCCCCTTCGAGGCACATTGTCGATTCATTTGATCACCAACGGGTCACGGCTTGAGTGTGCTCCGGCGTCAAGCCGCGCCTTAACGGAGTGCACCGGGGATGGCGAAACGCCGGGCCCGGAGCACACGTCCCAAGTGCTATAAAAAAATCAGTTGTAACGGCAATCACGGCGAATCTCGGATAGGGCTCATCGATGATCCTGTGGTCCGCTTCGAGGGCCGCGCAGCCGTTTGTCGGGCCATGCTGGACACCACCCGCATCATCTGAAAAGTGGGTCGTTCAAGGACAGCAAGGAGGGATCATGGATACAAAGTGGCAACTGGCAGGCACCTACTTTGAAGCGTGCAACTGCGACGCAACCTGTCCGTGCGTGTTCACCAACCCGCCCCCGGAAGGCGAGTGCAATGTGCTGCTGGGCTGGCACATCGACCAAGGCAGCTTTGCCGACACCCCTCTTGATGGGCTCAACGCAGCCCTGTTTGTACAGGCGCCGGGATACATGCTGCAGACAAAATGGAAAGTGGCCTTGTATGTGGACGAAAGGGCTGACGCAAAGCAACAGGATGCCCTGACGAAGATCTTTCTGGGTGCGGCCGGGGGGCACCTCGCAACGCTGGGGCTGTTGATCGGCGACGTTCTCGGCGTCGGGAGTGCCGCCATCGATTACCGTGCAGACGGCACCCACCGCAGCCTGACGATTCCGGACGTCGCCAACATGGAAATTGAGGCGCTGGCGGGCGAGTGCGAAGAGAATGTCACGCTCTCCAACATCCCATTTGCGACGGTGCCGGGCTATCCCGTGGTGGTGTGCCAGTCGACGCGGTTGAGCTTTCACGATCACGGCTTCGACGTGGAAGTCTCGAAGAAGAATGGCTTCTATTGTCCGTTCAGCTACCAATCCCTTTGATATGCTGCGTCCTCCAGCAGCGCATGTCGACAGCGGGCGCGCGCTGTTCATCACCGAAGGGCTAATGCCAAGACCGTCTAAGCGTGACCCCGGTATCGTTGCCGCGCTGGCCCCGGCCCAGAACATCATGGCGGGGCGCATCGACATGCCGCCGGCCTTAGCTCACGCCATCAACCTGCCTCCCGACGTCGCTTAGACGTGGCTTATTTGAATTTGTAGTATTTTTGGTTGAGGTAGGCCGTTACGTCAGCCTCTTCGTCCGGGAACCAGCCGGCGCCGGTATTGGTGTTGCACCATGCAACCCGGCTCGCCAGCTGCGCATAGTTCTTGACCTTGTGATCGGGGCGCAAGTAAATCTTGCTGCCATCCCCTCCATACATGGAGACATGGCAGGACATGCACTTTTTCTCGACCAGCGTTTGGCCCCGCTTTACATCAACCTTGTCTGCGGCGCAGGCCATCGCGCTCGCTGCGCCAAGCGCCATTACAATCATCCATTTTCCATTCATGGTATTTCTCCTGGGAATTGTGATTTGTTTTCGATCATGCAGCGCGGAAAAGATTCTGTCCGTATAACTTTAAGCTTCAAATGCGCGACAAATGCCATGCTATCGTCGGCCAGCGGGTTTCCCCTTCGCGGGTATTGGCCGAGTCCGTAAGATGGACAAATTCGCTGCGGTGCGCGCCGGCAAGGCCGAGACCACCAGCTCCTCGACTTCATCCGCGACCGATCCGATTCAGGAAATTTCTCACATAGCCATGATTTTATGGGTCTTTTAGCTTTGCAGGTTCTGGTTGAAAATTCCTTTATCCGAGAATAAAAACAAACGATTTACCAGGCCGCTAGCCCCTTGTTATCCTCGCCTGCTCTTAACTAGGCTATTTCTATTCAAGGAGCAAGCATGCCCAAATTGGTCCGTCCGCATGGCGGCGGTGATCTGAAGCCCCTGTTGTTGACCGGTGAAGCCCAAAAAGCCGAGTTGACCCGGGCTCAAAGCCTGCCCAAAGTTAAGATGACTTCGCGCGAAACCGGCGATCTCATCATGCTGGGCATCGGCGGATTCACTCCGCTTGAGGGGTTCATGACCCATGCCGACTGGCAGGGCGTGTGCGACGGCTACAAAATGGCTAATGGCCTGTTCTGGCCCATTCCCATCACCCTGTCCACTGACGAAGTCACCGCCCAGGGCATCAAGGAAGGCTCGGACGTCGCGCTGGTGGACAGCGAAACCGGCGCAATCATGGGCACCATGAAGATCACCGAAAAATACGCCATCGACAAGGCGCACGAATGCATGATGGTCTACAAGACCACTGACCTCGAGCACCCCGGCGTGAAGATGGTGATGGAGCAGGGCCCGGTCAACCTGGCCGGCCCCGTCAAGGTGCTCTCCACCGGCAGCTTCAAGGAAGAATACGGCGATCAGTTCATGACCCCGGCCGAAACCCGCGCGCTGTTCGAATCCAAGGGCTGGTCCACCGTCGCCGCGTTCCAGACCCGCAACCCCATGCACCGCAGCCACGAGTACCTGGCCAAGGTGGCAGTGGAAATCTGTGACGGCGTGATGATCCACTCCCTGCTGGGCAAGCTCAAGCCGGGCGACATTCCGGCCGACGTGCGCAGCAATGCGATCGGCACCCTGATTGAAAATTACTTTGTTCCCAATACCGTGATTCAGGCGGGCTACCCGCTCGATATGCGCTATGCGGGTCCGCGCGAGGCCCTGCTGCACGCGCTGTTCCGCCAGAACTACGGCTGCTCCCACCTGATTGTGGGACGCGACCATGCCGGCGTGGGCGATTACTACGGCCCCTTCGACGCGCACAAGATATTCGATGAAATTCCCAAGGATGCCCTGGAAACCAAGCCGCTCAAGATCGACTGGACCTTCTGGTGCTACAAGTGCGGCGGCATGGCCTCCGCACGCACCTGCCCGCACGGCAAGGATGACCGCCTGCTGCTGTCCGGCACCAAGCTGCGCAAGATGCTGTCCGAGGGCGAACAGCCGCCCGCAGAATTTTCGCGCCCCGAAGTGGTAACTATTCTGCAGAAATATTACGCGGGCCTGGACGAGAGCCAGAAGGTGAAAGTGGAGATGAAGGGCCATTCGGCCGCCTAGACAAATGGTATTGAGGGCTCTGAGCCTGCCGGAAGCGGATTCGCGATACGCCCCCGGCCAAGGACAGGTTCAAGGTTCTGATCGGGCCGCGACGGTCGCGGATAGTTAGCTGACTATTAACAAGGAGAGTTGTAATGCCAACCTACGTTCGTACCGACAAGTGCGACGGCTGCAAGGGTCAGGACAAGACTGCCTGCATGTACATCTGCCCGCACGACCTGATGAAGCTGGACAAGGACGGTTCAGAAACCGGTCACGCCATGCGCGCCTTCAATCAAGAGCCCGAGCAGTGCTGGGAGTGCTATTCCTGCGTGAAGATCTGCCCGCAGCAAGCCATTGAGTGCCGCCACTATGCGGACATCGTGCCTCTGGGCGGGTCGGTGCAGCCCTTGCGCGGCACCGATTCCATCATGTGGACCATCAAATTCCGCAACGGCACCCTGAAGCGCTTCAAGTTCCCAATCCGGACTACTCCAGAGGGTTCCATCGACCCCTACGGCGGCAAGCCCAACGCCGCCATGGCAAACATCGGCAAGTCCGGTTTCTTTGTCGAAAGCGGTGGTTACCGCGCTGGCAATCCCGCCGAGCTGATCCGCAAGTAATCGGGCAGTACGAAACAAGTTATCAATGGAGTAACGCAAATGGCTGGTGAATTTGGAAATCCGGAAGTAATCGAAGAGGATTTGGACATCCTCTTGATCGGCGGCGGCATGGCATGCTGCGGCGCCGGCTACGAAATCATGCGCTGGGCAGAAGCCGCCAAGGTGGAAGCTGGCGTCGACCTGAAAATCAAACTTGTGGACAAGGCTGCCATGGACCGCTCCGGCGCCGTGGCTCAGGGCTTGTCCGCCATCAACACCTACATCGGCAGCGAGCAGGATCCGGCCGACTATGCCCGCATGGTCTCCAACGACCTGATGGGCATTACCCGCGACGACCTGGCCTATGACCTGGGCCGGCATGTGGATGAATCGGTGCACCTGTTCGAGGAATGGGGCCTGCCGATTTGGAAAACCGACGAGAACGGCGAGCGCCACGACGGTTCCAAGGGTCTGCCGTCGCTGAAGGACGGGGGCAAGCCGGTGCGTTCCGGCAAGTGGCAGATCATGATCAACGGCGAATCCTACAAATGGATCGTGGCAGAGGCCGCCAAAAAGGCCTTGGGCATGGACCGCATCGAAGAGCGCGTGTTCATCGTGAAGCTGGTCAACGACAAGAACGACCCCAACCGCATCGCCGGTGCCGTGGGCTTCTCCACCCGCGACCACAAGGTGATGGTGTACAAGGCCAAGGCCATCCTGCTGGCCGCCGGCGGCTGCGTGAACATCTTCCGTCCGCGTTCGGTGGGCGAAGGTACCGGCCGCGCCTGGTACCCGGTATGGAACGCCGGTTCCACCTATGCCATGGCTGCCGAAGCCGGCGCCGAGCTGACCATGATGGAAAACCGTTTCGTGCCCGCGCGCTTCAAGGACGGCTACGGCCCGGTTGGCGCTTGGTTCCTGCTGTTCAAGGCCCAAGCCACCAACTGCAATGGCGAAGTCTACATGGTCAAGAACAAGGAACTGCTGAACGACTACCCGCCCTACGGGCAAGCCGCCGTTCCCGCTTCCTGCCTGCGCAACCACCTGATGCTGAAGGAGATGAGGGAAGGCCGCGGCCCCATATACATGGACACCGTGACCGCCCTGGCCAAGCTGCGCGAAACCCTGTCTCCGCGTGAAGTGAAGCACCTCGAGGCCGAAGCGTGGGAAGACTTTCTCGACATGTGCGTCGGCCAGTGCGGCATTTGGGTAGGCGAAAACATCGAGCCCGAGAAGAAGAACTCCGAGTTGATGCCCACCGAGCCCTACCTGCTGGGTTCCCATTCCGGCTGCTGCGGCATCTGGGTGTCCGGCCCCGAAGATCTGGGCGCGCCCACTTCCGAAGACCACGCCGATGCAAGCAAGATCCCCGGCCACCTGCCCAAGGGCTGGAGTTGGGGCTACCGCTCCATGACCACGGTGAAAGGCCTGTTCACCGCCGGCGACGGCGTGGGTGCTTCCGGCCACAAGTTCTCCTCCGGCTCCCACGCCGAAGGCCGCATGTGCGCCAAGGCCATGGTCAAGTATTGCATCGACAACAAGAACGTGAAGCCCGAACTCGACACCTCCGTCGAGCAGCTGGTGGAAGATATCTACCGTCCGGTGCGGACCTACATGGAGTTCAAGGACTACACCACGGCGATCGACATCAACCCCAACTACATCACGCCCAAGATGCTGCAGTTCCGTTTGCAGAAGATCATGGACGAGTACGTTGCGGGCGTGGCCACCTACTACACGACCAACGACAAGATGCTGGCCGTGGCGGAAGAAAAGCTGGAAATGCTCAAGGAAGACGCCATGAAGATGCGCGCCAAGGATCTGCATGAGCTGCTGCGGGCCTGGGAGAACTACCATCGCATCCTGACCGCCGAAGCCCACATGAAGCACATCCAGTTCCGCGAGGAAAGCCGGTACCCGGGCTTCTACTACCGCATGGACAAGAACTTTGTCGATGAGGAGAACTGGAAATGCTTCGTCAATTCCGTGTATGACAAGTCCACCCACAAGTGGAGCCTGTTCAAGCGCAAGCATTACGACTTGGTGGACAAGTCCAAGCTGTTCAAGCCGGCCGCGCATTGATCCGCGTTAGGGCTTAAAATAGAACCGGGCGTCGCAAGGCGCCCGGTTTTTCTTTGTATTGCTAATAGTTAGGCGGGATGAAGGTCATGAGTGAATTCAAAGTTGAAATAGGCGATGCGCCTTTTGCGAAAAGTCCGGTCACGCCGGAGATGGTCGATGGCGACAAAGTCATCCAGTTCCAGTGCCGCAAGGGCATAGCGTGCTGGAACGCGTGCTGCAGCAACATCGACATCATTCTCACTCCCTACGACATCATCCGCCTGAAGAAACGCCTGGGCATCAGCTCAACGGAGTTCCTGCAAAAGTACACCTTTCCCTTCGAGTTTTCCCCCAACGATATCGCCGGCGTCAAGTTCAAGCCCGTCGAAGGCGGTTCGGCCTGCCAGTTCATGCGACCCGAGGGCTGCAGCGTCTACGGGGATCGCCCCACCGCGTGCCGCTACTATCCGGTGGCCCTGCTGTCCATGCGGCGAGCGGACGAATTCACCGACCGTGCCGTCTATGCGCTGGTCAAGGAAGACCACTGCAAGGGACATTTCGAGCCGCGCAGCCAGACGGTTGATGAATATCGCAAGGATCAGGGCATTGAGGAATACGACGAACACGGCCGCGCCTGGCGTCAACTGGTGCTGAAAAAGAAATCCGCCGGCCCCACAGTGGGCAACGCCTCGCAGCGCAGCCTGCAGCTGTTCTTCATGGCCTGCTACGACGTCGACCAGTTCCGCAGCTTTGTCACCTCAGCCTCGTTCGATGACGTGTACGACGTCGCCGAGGAAGATCGGGCCAAATGGGACGATGATCTGGAGCTGATGAACTTCGGCTTCCGCCTGGTGCGCCAGGTCCTATTCAACGAACTGACCATCCCGATTCGGCCGGATGCCATGGAACGGCGCCTGGCGCGCAAAAAGGAGCGGGAAGAGATTCTGGACAAGATAGTGGAAAAGCTCCCCACTACGGAGTTCGTCAAACCCTTGCCGGAAGACGCCATTTATGACAAGTACAAGATGGGCGACTCCTGATTAACATCATGTTGCATGCTCTGTTCCTGCTCATCTTCCTGGCCAGTCTGCCGGCACAGGCCGAGCAACTCTATAAATGCATTGATGCCGGCAAGCAGGTCACCTACTCCAATCTGCCGTGCAGCAAATTCCCGGGCTTGAAGGAAGCCAAGACCATCGAGGTCAATCCCGCGCCGCCGGCTGCTGAATCGAAACCCGTCACCGCCAAGGAAACGGCCATTGCGCACGAGCCCAAGGCAAAGGCCGAAAAGAAGACCGCTGGCGAACGGGCTGAAGCCAAGCGAGTGTTGAAAGTCGAGCGCGCGGAAAAACACAAGTGCGACAAGCTCTCGGAACAGATCAGCGAAGTCATGGACAAGATGGACGCGGCACGCCAGGCCGGATACACCGCCAAGCAGGAAGCCGAGTGGAAACGGAAGATCAGGGAATTGACCGCCAGGAAGAACCGGCTGAACTGCTTCTGATCCGCCCCGGCTTGTAGGGAGAAATAAATGAACGCCCAACTCGACACTAACCTGTATGTTGTCCGGGACGAGCCCTACTACGAGCCGGTCGCCAACGAAGTAGGCCTGTTCGAAGCAGCGTACGCAAGCCGTGTCCCGGTCCTGCTCAAAGGGCCCACCGGCTGCGGCAAGACCCGTTTCATGGAATACATGGCCTGGCGGCTCCGGCGGCCGCTCATCACCGTGTCCTGCCATGACGACCTGACCGCCTCCGACCTGGTGGGCCGCTATCTGGTCAAGGGCGGCGAAACCATCTGGGTCGACGGTCCTCTGGCCCGGTCGGTGCGCATGGGCGCGATCTGCTACCTGGATGAAATCGTCGAGGCGCGCAAGGACACCATGGTGGTCATCCATCCCCTAGCTGACGACCGCCGCCTGCTGCCCATGGAAAAGCTTGGCACCGCCCTCTCTGCCGGACCGGAATTCTGCCTCGCCATCTCCTACAATCCCGGTTACCAGAGTGTGCTCAAGGAACTCAAGCAATCCACCCGGCAACGCTTCATCGCTATCGAGTTCAGCTATCCCCACGCCGAACTGGAGCGCCGGATCGTCATCAAGGAAACCGGCGTTGCGCAAGGCGTCGCCGACAAGCTCATCAAGCTGGCGGAAATGACCCGCAACCTGAAGGGCAACGGCCTTGAGGAAGGCGCCTCCACCCGGCTTCTGGTTCATGCCGGCAAGCTCATTGCCCAGGGCGTGGAGCCTCGCGCGGCCTGCCAAGGCGCCATTTCTCAAGCCCTGACCGACGACAGCGACATGGTGCATGCGGTCAATGAACTTATCGCCGCGATGTTTTAGCCTGAACAACTCGTTCACGCAAAGACTGCGGAAAACCCAGCAAGGCAAACTGATTCGCACGCTGCCATGAAAACTCCCGACTTCCCTGTGTTTTCGGCTTTTTTCGGCGTCCTCTGACTTCCTTGGGTGAGTAAACCATGCCTGCGCTCTCCATCCACGTCGGCCATTTCTACAGCAACGGCGCCTATGGCCGGACCTGGGGCGTGCGCATGGTCACGGCCCGCACCACCGACCAGGATAGCGGCGAAGAGATGATTGCGTTCAAGGGCGTGGCGGGCTCCGCGCGCCGGCAGCATGGCAACCTGCCGGTCGCGGAATTTGTCCGCTGGGTCAAATACGAAGTTGTGCTCAAGGAAAACGACTGGGTCCGCGTCAACGCGGCTGCCGACCTGCCCGGCCCAACCACAGCCTGATGGCCGCCGCACCCCTCACCGTCGAGGAAATTACCCGGTTGCTTGAAGCGTGGCTGGATGTGGAATTCAGCTTCCACAAGGTCGATGGCCTGGCGGCCACCATCGCCACGCAAGATCGGGAAGTCCAGGACTTCGTCCTGGGCTGGGTGCGGCGCATTGCCACCACCAACATTCAGGTCAGCTACGAATTCGCCCAGCGTGCGGTCGCCGCGCTGGACCAGTTCGATCGGCGCGTGATTGAATCATGGGCCCTGCACGCCACCGACAGCTTCGACCGCAGCGGCTTGGCGGCGGCCCTCAAGGTCATCCGCGAGGTGGAGAACTTCGAGGCCTTGCGCCACCAGCGGGTCAATGGCGTGCATCTGGCAGAACACCAGACCGTGCTGCTGAATTTCCTGCATGGATTGTCCGGCCGCCAACTCAAGCTGGAAGCGGGCGACGGCGCCTATACCGACAGCGAAACCCTGTTTCTGCCCGCGGTGCTGGCCCAGCTCGACACCATGGAAGACAACTTCATTCTGGCAAAAGCCCTGGTCGCGCTGATGTGGGCGCAGACCCGCTTCGGCAGCTTTCGTCCGGACTTTTCCGTGTTCGGTCGATACCCCGACCCGCATCGGGCCTGCGTTGCATTCAACACCCTCGAAGGCCTGAGGCTGGAAGGCTACCTGGCAGATGAGCTGCCGGGACTCTATCGCGATCTACAAGGGCTGAAGCAGAAATACCTCAAGACCGTTCTTCCCGCCGGCTGGCAAGCCCTGAGGGACCGACTGGCCGCCCCCCATGCGACGATTGAGGACGCCTTGGCCCTGCTGGATCAGGCTTATGCCCTGGCGCCGCTCCCTGCGTCCCCGTTTCACCCAGAGTTGCGGATCGACGCCGTGCATGCCTGTCTCGCGGCACGCAAGGAGCGGGAGAAAATACTGTTGCGGGTCAAGCTGGCCGAACTGGCCGCTGAGGTTCGGAAGCATCATCCGGCCGCAGATGACGCTGAGTCTGCCCAATTTGAATTGAGCGAGCCCGAGGAAGACAAGCCCTTCGTTCAGGGCATGGAGCTTTCCCTCGATGGCTTGCCCATCGCACCCCCGGATGACGTGAAGCAGCTGCTGACCTCCATCCAGCTGGACTGGGGCGAGGTGCCGCCGGAATTCCTGGTGCCGGCCGGTGACGGCGAATACGATCCGGCGCTTTATACCAAAGAGGAGAAGGATCCGGACGAAGTCTGGCAAGGCACCTACCATGAGGAGGGCGCCCACCTGTATCACGAATGGGACCACGGCCGCCAGCACTACCGCAAGAACTGGTGCGTGCTGCGCGAGAAACCCGTGCGGCCGGTGTACGACGACTTTGTCGCGCGCACCCGGCGCAAGTACACCGGCCTGCTCAAGCACCTGCGCCGCACCTTCGAAGTGATGCGCGACGAGAACCGCCTGGAAAAGCGCCAGCCGCAGGGCGAGGACGTGGACATCGACGCCCTGATCGAGGCCCTGGCGGATGCGCACGACGGCTCCGAAATGAGCGACCGGCTGTTCATGCACATGCACCGCGCCGACCGCAATATCGCGGTCATGTTCATGGTCGACATGAGCGGCTCGACCAAGGGTTGGATCAACGAGGCCGAACGCGAATCGTTGGTGCTGCTGTGCGAGACCCTGGAAACCCTGGGCGACCGCTACGCGATTTACGGATTTTCCGGCACTACCCGCAAGCGCTGCGAAATCTTCCGCGTCAAGACTTTCGACGAGCCCTACAACGACGAAGCCCGCGCCCGCATCGCCGGCATCAGCCCGCAGGAATACACGCGCATGGGCGTAGCCATCCGCCACCTAAGCAAGTTGCTCAATGAAGTCGACGCCAAGACCAAGCTGCTGATCACCCTGTCGGATGGCAAGCCGGACGACTACTTCGACATCTACCGCGGCCAGTACGGCATCGAGGACACCCGTCAGGCCCTGTTCGAGGCACGACGCACCGGCATCCACCCGTTCTGCATCACCATCGACCGCGAGGCCAAGGAATACCTGCCGTACATGTATGGCCACGCCAATTTCGTCGAGATCGACGAGGTCAGGAAACTGCCGCTCAAGGTCGCGGATATTTACCGCAGGCTAACGAGTTAGATGTCGTCGTGCGTCAGTTGATCGACTGAGTCTTCGCTCACCACCGAAGGCCTGGCGACGGTTTCGAGATAGTCCTGAATCGCATAGGTGAGTTTCTCACAGCCCTCGCCGGTCAGGGCGGAAATTGCAAACACCGGACCGCCCCAGACATATTCCTTGAGAAACGCGGCCACGTGACGATCCCGCTCCGCTTCGTCCAGCATGTCCACCTTGTTCAATACCAGCCAGCGCGGCTTCTGATACAGGGCTTCATCGTACTTGCGCAGTTCCGCCACGATCGCGCGCGCGTCGGCGATCGGGTCGGCGCCATCCCAGACCGGAGAAATATCCACCAGGTGCAGCAACAGCCGGGTGCGCTGCAGGTGGCGCAAAAATTGGTGCCCCAGCCCTGCCCCTTCCGCGGCGCCCTCGATCAGGCCGGGGATATCAGCGATGACGAAACTCTTGTCGAGGGCCACCCGCACCACGCCCAGGTTCGGATGCAGGGTGGTGAAGGGGTAGTCCGCGACCTTTGGCCGGGCGGCCGAAACCGCGCGGATGAAGGTCGACTTGCCGGCATTGGGCATACCCAGCAGACCGACGTCTGCCAGAACCTTCAGCTCCAGGTGCAGTTGCCGCTCTTCGCCCGGCTCGCCCGGCGTGTGCTGGCGCGGGGCGCGGTTGACGCTGGACTTGAAATGCACATTGCCCAAGCCGCCCTTGCCGCCGCGGGCCAGGATCGCACGGGCGCCGTCGCGGTCCAGATCGGCCACCAGTTCGCCGCTTTCCGCGTCGCTGAACACGGTTCCCACCGGCACGCGGATGACCATGTCCTCGCCTCCCTTGCCGTAGCGCTGCGCGCCACGCCCGTTTTCGCCGCGCTGCGCCTTAAAGGTGCGCATATACCTGAATTCGATCAAGGTATTGAGGTTACGGTCCGCCAGCGCATACACGCTGCCCCCGTTGCCCCCATCGCCGCCATCCGGCCCGCCCTTGGGAATGAATTTCTCCCTGCGAAAACTGGCCGAGCCATCGCCGCCGTCGCCGGCCAGCACGGTTATGGTGGCCTCGTCAACAAACTTCATGGAAAGCATCCTCAAACAAAAAAGCCCTGTCCAACGGCCAGGGCTTTCGGGCACAACCAAGCGAGCTTCAGGCGGCTAGCGGCTCCACGCTGACGATGCGACGCTGCAAGGCGCCCTTGACCTCGTATTTCACCACGCCGTCTGCCGTGGCAAACAGGGTGTGGTCCTTGCCCATGCCCACATTGTCGCCAGCATGATACTGGGTGCCGCGCTGGCGCACCAGGATATTGCCGGCCAGGACTTCCTGGCCGCCATAGCGCTTGACGCCAAGACGCTTCGCTTGTGAGTCGCGGCCGTTGCGGGAGCTGCCGCCTGCTTTCTTGTGTGCCATGTTCGAATCTCCTGCTTAGTCGGAGCCAAGTCAAATAGCAATATTGGAAATCTGCACTTCCGTGTAATCCTGGCGGTGACCCTGGCTCTTGCGATAGTGCTTGCGCCGACGCATCTTGAAAATGTGGATCTTGTCGCCGCGACCCTGGGCCAGCACCGTGGCTTTGACACTGGCGCCGGCCAGCACCGGGGCCCCCAGCTTGAGGTCGCCATCGCCGCCTACCATGAGCACTTGGTCAAATGTCACTTCGCTGCCCACTTCGGCAGCCAGCTTTTCGATCTTGAGTTTGTCGCCGGAGCAAACGCGATACTGCTTGCCGCCCGTCTTAATGACCGCATACATCTGGGTCTCCAATCCGCGTATCGGAAAACCGCAAATTCTAATTAAAACCCCCGCGCGGGTCAATCCCGGCCTTGCTTCAACCCCCCCAATCCCCAACCCCTTTCCTTCTCTGAGGGGGAGAGGGGGCCGGCAGGCCGGGTGAAGGGTTGTTCAGTGTTAAGATTCGGCTCCTGGTCAATCCCCGTTCAAATCGTGTCCATACATACCCTGCAAGCCTTCCTGGCAGATGACATGCTGGCCGTGGACCGGGTGATCCGCACCCGACTCCATTCCGAAGTCGCCCTGATACGCCAGGTGTCCGAATACATCATCAACAGCGGCGGCAAGCGCTTGCGCCCGGTGCTGGTGCTGCTGTCGGCAGGCTGTTTCGGCTATTCGGGCGAGGCGCATCATGAGCTCGCCGCGGTGGTGGAATTCATCCATACCGCGACCCTGCTGCACGATGATGTGGTAGACGAATCGGAGCTGCGCCGCGGGAAGCAGACCGCCAACGCCCTGTTCGGCAACGCCGCCAGCGTACTGGTCGGCGATTTCCTGTATTCGCGCGCCTTTCAGATGATGGTCGCGGTGGACAACATGCGGGTTATGCAGATTCTCTCCGATGCAACCAACGTGATCGCCGAGGGCGAGGTGCTGCAGTTGCTCAACTGCCATGATCCGGACATCGACGAACAAAACTATCTGCGGGTGATCCGCTACAAGACCGCCAAACTGTTCGAGGCCGGCGCCCGCCTGGGTGCAGTGATCTGCAATGCCACGCCGGAGCAGGAACAGGCTCTGGCGGATTACGGCGTTCATCTGGGCACGGCGTTCCAACTGATTGATGACGTGTTGGATTATTCGGGCGATTTTCTCGCAACCGGCAAGAACATTGGCGACGATCTGGCAGAAGGCAAACCTACGTTGCCCCTGCTGCACGCCATGAAGCATGGCACGCCGGAGCAGTCCGCAGCCATTCGCAAAGCGATCAAGGAAGGCGGCCTGACCGAATTCCAGGCGGTCCTGGCTGCCATCCGCAGCACTGGGGCGTTGGATTACACCCGAACCCAGGCCCAGCGCGAAACCGAGGTCGCCACCCGGGCGCTGGCCTGCATACCCGATTCAAAACACCGGGACGCTCTGTTAGAATTGGCAGACTTTGCGGTCAGGCGCAGCTTCTGATCGCGGAAACGGGGTGTAGCTTAGCCTGGTAGAGCGCTACGTTCGGGACGTAGAGGCCGGAGGTTCGAATCCTCTCACCCCGACCAATCGATTCGTGATGAATCAGGCACAGCTGTTTTCAGCTCCTTTCAGCTCCGGTTTCTCAGATACTTCCCAGATCCAGTCATGGGTCAAGGTGCTGTGCTGCGCTGGGCATGGATCACGACCATGTCAAAGCCGCTGGCGCCTGACCCCCGAATCGATCAAGCAACGTCAGGATGATGTATCATGCGCCCCGGCCGGCCTCATGCGGTATCGCATGAAAGGTGTCACGTCATTGCTTCATTTATTTTGGGCAGTCTTTTTATGACATTTCTTGCAGTTGGCATATTCGCCCGCATTGAATGCCTTCTTGCCATTGTGGCACACGCCACAGGCCTTGCCCTGTGTGATGTCATCCATCGTGAACTTATTGCTACCCATCTCCGGCTTGAATATCTTTGAGTGACAATCGCCGCAACCCAATCCTTTTTGGGCATGCAATTTTCCGCTGAATATCACGTTGCCCATGCCCTTCACCTCGAATTCCCGCAGCAAACCGGGCGGGACTGCATGTGAAGATGTCGCCACTAACGCAGCGCCGCAGCCAATAAACAGAATTGCGCGTCTCAGCATATTCATTTTTTTTCCCATCCAAGAAGGTCGACAAGGAAATTCAACAAACGCCTTTATCTTGACGTTTGCCCCCGGTACTGCCAACGCCGATTTTTCAGGTTATACCATACAATGGTTTTCCCAAGGTTTCCGAACAGCTTCAAGGCGAAAGCCCGGATCCATCTGCGGACTGGCGGCCTGTACCAGTCCGCCGTTCACGCATCCAAGATTTGCTGGTCTGTGGGAGAATTGCAAATACCAGCGTATTCGCCCTAAGCCTTGAAACGGCTGAGTCAGTCAAAGAATATAGCGAGCCGCAAAGTGCCAACACTATGTCGACTGTCCTTGGATCAACACGGCGAATTCTTTATTTCCACCTTTCGCTACCGTTGATGGCGAAATGTTCTTGCTGATCAGTGGGGAAAAATCTGTGCGTTCTCTGACGCGACGAATCCTGCGTATCGTTGGTCGTGTGCTGCTTCGCGTGTGTGTTCAAGATGCTGCCCTGCTGCCCCTGCCGGGGACCGGCAAGACCGATTACGCAACGCTCAGGCAATGGGCCGAAGCGGCGTGAGTTCGCAAAGCCGCCTGTTGCACAACCGGCGGTTTCTGCCGCTGTTCCTGACCCAGTTCCTCGGCGCCTTCAACGACAACACGTTCAAGAGCGCGCTCGTGGTGCTGCTGACCTTCCAGGCTTCAAGTTGGACTTCCATGGCCCCCGGAGTTCTGGCCAACCTGGCCGCCGGGGTATTCATCCTGCCGTTCTTCCTGTTCTCCGCCACCGCGGGGCAACTGGCAGACAAGTACGACAAGGCAAGGCTGGCCCGCCTAGTCAAGGTGCTGGAGATTGGCATCATGCTGGTCGCGGGACTGGGCTTTGTGCTTGCCAGCCTCGGCTGGCTGTTCTTCGCTCTGTTCCTGCTGGGCCTGCATTCCACCTTGTTCGGCCCGATCAAGTATGCGCTGCTGCCGCAGCACCTGCGGGCCGACGAACTGCTGGGCGGAAATGCGCTGGTGGAGGCCGGCACCTTCGTTGCCATCCTCCTGGGCACCATCGCCGGCGGGCTGCTCGCCGGAATGGGCCGTCCTGCCACCATCGCCGAGGTCGGCGGCGTGATCGCCGTAGCCGGCTATCTGGCGAGCCGCGCCATCCCCCCCGCGCCACCCCCTGCTCCCGGCCTCAAGATTCATCCCAATCCCCTGAGCGAAACCTGGCGCAACATCGGCTTTGCCCGGGAAAACCGCGCCGTCTTTCTGTCCATCCTCGGCATCTCCTGGTTTTGGCTATTCGGCGCCTTGTTTCTCGCCCAGTTTCCGGCTTATGCCAAGACTGTTTTGGGCGGCAGTGAATCCGCCGTCACCCTGCTCCTGGCCACCTTCACCATCGGCGTCGGACTGGGGTCGCTGGCCTGCGAGCGCCTGTCCGGGCGGCAGGTCGAACTGGGTCTGGTCCCATTCGGCTCTATCGGCTTGACCGCATTCGCCCTGGACCTGGCCCTGGCCTCGCCCCATGCCATGCCCGCCGCAGCGCCCCTGGGACTGTCGGCTCTGCTTGGCCAGGCAGGGACCTGGCACATCCTCGTCGACCTGGCGCTTATCGGACTGTTCGGCGGTTTCTTCATTGTCCCACTGTATGCGCTGATGCAGATGCGCAGCCATGTCGATCACCGCGCCAGAATCATCGCAGCCAACAACATCATGAACGCCCTGTTCATGGTGGTTGGCTCCCTCCTTGCCGCCGCACTGCTGGATGTGGGCCTATCCATAGCGGCGCTGTTTGGCGTGGCGGCCCTGGTGAACGCGGTGGTGGCGATCTACATCTACCGGCTGGTTCCCGAATTCCTGGTCCGCTTCGTAGTCTGGCTGGTGCTGCATACGGTGGGCCGCGTCGATGCCCAAGGCGTGCAGGAGATACCCAGCGACGGCCCGGCCTTGCTGGTCTTGGACACGGATGGAGACGCCCGCCCCTTGGATGTATTCATGATCATGGCTGCGTGCAAGCGTCCCATCCGCTTCATCGTCGAACAGCGACTCGCGCAGTCGGCCTTGTCCGGATTCGTGCTGCGGGCGGCCAAGGCCATCTTCTTCCGCCCTGGCGAGGCACCGGATGCGGTCCAAGCCGGGCGCGCTGCGCTCCTGGCCGGCCAACTGCTTGCCGTCGCCCACAATCCCGTGGCACCCGGCGCGCTCCCGGGAGCGCTCAAAGTCCCGACCTTCCGTCTCACCCTCAGGCGGACGGCAACCGGTACGCAACGGCATTTGTGGGCTAGGAGCGAATTACGGGTTACCGCCATGTCGACCGACCAGACCGCCTCTCCACGCGAAAACGCTGGCCAATGTTGATTGCCGGCGCGACGCCGCGCTCGGATACCCGCTCGTGGGATTCGCTGCCACTTCTTGCGCGATTTCAGTCGGCTGCCTCAAGCTGCGCCCGCGCCCGGCGCAGTTGGTCAAGCGCGGCAGGATAATCGAAGCCACTGATCCGGGTCTCCATTACCCGGGCCGCTTCTCCCAGGGCAGCGCGCAGCAGCGAAGTTGATTCGTGCATCAACTCGCTGGCGCGGATATCGTCCTGCGCCAGCAGCTGTTCAAGCTTGAGCAGAACATTCCTGACCGTGCCGGAGTCGGGCGCAGCCGATGAGTTTGCGGCGAAGCTTGGGGGCAATTCAGGCGCGGTTATCTGGCTCGCTTCCGTCCCATGCGCCTGATGGCGCCTCGCGCCACCAGCATCCAGCCACCTCAGCAGCGCAGCGAACAGCTTGGCCGGCTCGACCGGTTTTCCCAAGTGGTCGTTCATGCCGGCCTCGAGGCACCGCTGTCTATCGTCAGCGAAGGCGTTGGCGGTCATGGCGAGTATCGGCACATTCTGCCGTCCCGGCAGCGAGCGAATCGCCCGGGTTGCCTCCAGCCCATCCATTTCGGGCATCTGAACGTCCATCAGGATCAGGTCGTAATTCCGTTCTTGCACCCTCTGCAGCGCCTCAACCCCGTTGTACACCAGATCCGCCTCAAGTCCCGCTTCGCGCAGCAGCTCCAGTGCCACTTCCTGGTTGATTGGGTTGTCCTCCGCCACCAGAATGCGCGCGCCCCGGTATAGGTGTCTCAGGCTGTGCTCGGCAACCGATGGCGTAACCGCCACGGGAAATGCAGGGGCATCGCCCCGCAACACGTTCACAAGAGTGTCGTGCAGACTGGAAGCAGTGGCCGGCTTGATCAGCACGGCCTTGCACTCGGCCCGCTGCGATTCTTCCCACGCCCGATCATCGTCGAAGGCGGTAATGAGCACGCATTTCGGCGCATGCGTCAAGCCAAGCGCGCTGAGCCGGCGGCTGGCCTCTGCCCCATCCAACCGCGGCATGCGCCGTTCGAGCAGCACCACCACATACGGGTCGCCTGCGGCGTCGGCTGCCTGCGCGCGCGCCAGAGCCGCCTCGCCGGACTCGGCCAAATCGACGCGCAGCCCCATGGATTTCAGCATTGCTTCCAGCGCCGCCCGCGCCTCAGGCAGATCGTCCACTACCAGCACCTTGTGTCCGTGCAGGTCCGCAGTGGCAAGCGGGCGGGCCTCATGCTCGGGTTTGCCAAACCGGCCAGTGAACCAGAAGGTGCTGCCTTCGCCCAGGATGCTCTGCACGCCCACCCCGCCATCCATGAGTTCAGCGATCCGCCGGGTAATGGCCAAGCCCAGCCCGGTGCCGCCGTATTTGCGCGTCGTCGACCCGTCGGCCTGCTCGAAGGCATCGAATATTCGCGCCTGCTGGTCCGGCGCAATGCCGATGCCGGTATCCCGCACCTCGAAACGCAGCAATATGCCTGCTTGGTCATTTTCCACCGCACGCGCCCAAAAAACGATAGAGCCGTGCTCGGTGAATTTCACCGCGTTACTGGCATAGTTGAGCAGCGCCTGGGTCAGCCGCGTGGGGTCCCCGCGCAAACGCCGCGGCAGCCCGTCTATGTCCAGTACCAACTCCAGGCCTTTGCCCCCCGCCTTTTCCGCCACCAGCGCACAGACATTGGCCAACACGCCTTCGGGATTGAATTCGATGTTTTCCAGGGCCAGCTTGCCCGCCTCGATCTTGGAAATATCCAGAATGTCATTGATGATCGCCAGCAGGTGCTGTGTGGCACCCATGATGCGGTCAAGCTTTTCCTGCTGGCCTGTATCCTGCATGCTGCGCCGCAGCAAATGCGCCAGGCCCATGATTGCATTCATCGGGGTGCGGATCTCGTGGCTCATGTTCGCCAGGAACGCGCTCTTCGCCCGGCTCGCCTGCTCGGCCGCCTCCTTGGCGGCGGCGATCGTTTCTGCGTGAGCGGCCAGCACGCCGTTGGCCACCTCCAGTTGCTGAGTCCGTTCGACCACCAACTCCTCAAGACGGTGCCGATATTGGTCCAGCTCCTGGCCCATGCGCTTGTGTTCGGTGATGTCTTCCTGGATCGACAGGTAATGGGTGATGCGGCCGTCGGACTGGCGAATGGGGGCGACACGCACCAGGTCGATGTAGATTTCTCCGCTCTTGCGGCGGTTGATGAATTCGCCCTTCCAGGCTTGTCCCGCCTTGAGGTGGGTCCACAGATCCTGATAGGTTGCCCGCGCGGTCTGTCCCGACTTCAGCAGGCCGGCTCGCTTGCCGATGACCTCCTCTGCAGAATAGCCGCTGGTCTCAACAAAGGCCGCGTTGACATACTCCACTACACCGTTGTCATCGGTGATGATGATAGTATGGGGGTTCTGTTCCACCGCCAGGTACAGCTTGTTCAACTGCTCCTCCGCCTCGCGCCGGCGGGTGATGTCGGTAAACGACGCCACGGCGGCAGCGACCTGGCCGGACGCCGCATCGACTATGGGCTCGGAATTCACCAGCAGCCAGGTCAGTTTGCCGGCCGGGCTAAGGTCGCCCAGCACCACGTTGCGCCGCGGCTGGCCGGTAGCCAGGGTCCGGCGCACCGGTAGTTCGTCCAGAGGATAGGGCGAGCCATCCTCGCGGATCGGGCGCCAGTCGGCCAAGCTCTCGCGTCCCTGCATCTGCGCTTCGCTCAGGCCCAGTATGCGCTCGGCGGAAGGATTGCAGGTCTTGACCTGCCCGCGCGCATCGAACAGGATGATGCCCTCCGTCAGTGCATTCACCACCGATCGGTAGCGCGCCTCGCTTTCCTGCAGTGCACGCTCAGCCCGCTTGCGCTCGCTGATGTCTGCGATGGTGCCGACCATGCGCAGCGGGGTGCCATCGGCAGCGCGTTCGACCACCCGGCCCTTGCCCAACATCCACTTGACCTCGCCCGACTTGGTAATCATGCGATAGTCGTACACGCTGTCCTGCGTCCCGCCCTGCGGACGGGCTTCGATGAATCCGAGCACCCGATCGAGGTCGTCGGGATGAACCAGGCGTTTGAAAAACTCCACGTCTGGTGTCACTTCGTCGGGCCGGTAGCCGGCCATTTCATAGTAGCGCGGCGACAGGTAGGCGAGCCCGCTGCGCAAATCCCAGTCCCATAGACCCTCGTCAGAGGCATCGAGCGCCAGCCTGAGGCGCTCTTCGCTTCGTTCCAGCAGTTCCTCCGCCCGCCTGCGCTCGCTGATGTCCTGCACGGTACCGACCGCCTGGACCGGCCTTCCGTCAGCATCACGGGAGACAACGGCTCCCGCCTTTACCCAGCGAGTTTCGCCGGCCACCACGATGCGGTACTTGATTTCATAAGGCGCCCCCGCGAGCGCCGCCTCCCAGCTCGCTACCACATGCTCCAGGTCATCCGGATGGACGCAGTCCAGAAATGCCTGGTGATTTAGCTTGGTGCCGATGGGAATGCCGAACAGCCGGTGGGTCTCTTCCGACCAGACAAGCTGATCATTAAGGATGTCCCATGTCCAACTCCCGACCCGGGCTATGGCCTGCGCCTCGTTCAATGCAAGCAGGCTTTCCTTCAGCGTGTTTTCTGCGTCCTTTAACTCGGTGATGTCGCGCGAGATGCCAAACACGCCGATAAGCCTCCCTTCCGCATCGCGGAGCGGGCCCTTAGTGGCCAGGAAGGTCAACTCGCCATCTACGGTGTCGAGTTTCTCCTCGAACGTGATGACCTGATTCAGCGCGATCACCTCCTGGTCGTTGACCCGGATATCCACCGCCTGCTCGTGCGGGAACAGCTCGCTGTCGGCGCGGCCCAGCACGTCGCCGGGATCCTTGTTGGCTACCCGCGCCGCCGCATTATTGAACAGCAGGTAGCGGCCTTGCAGGTCCTTGACGAAGATGATATCGGGCGAGCTGTCCGCAATGGCTGCCATCAATTTGAGCGCCTCCAGGCGCTCGGCCTGGGCGCGACGCATGCGGTTGGCCAGCTCGAGTTCCCCGCGCTGACGATTAAGGTAGACACCTACAATGGCGGCTAGCAAGGCCAGCAGGCCAGCCAGGCCGGTTACGACGGACTCGCGCATCACGCCGGCATAGAGCTCCGCCTTGTCCATCTTGCTGATCAGGAACCAGTCCGTGTCGGGCACTGCCCGGAACACGCCAATCACGGGTTCGTCGCGGTAATCCACTCCTTCCAACACGCTGCCCGGTCTGGCCTCGCCGCGCAGCACCTGGGCTGCAAGCAGATTCTTCCGGGCCAGCGGCACATGCAGGCGCGCCGTATCCTGACGTTGGCGCAGCTCATTAAGATATAGAACCTGATCCCCATCGCGGCGAAAGATGAGGGTCTCCGCGGAAGCGCTGGACGTCGGCCAGGACCGAAGCATGGGAAACAAGAACTCCGCCGGGTCGGAGCGCAGGACCACGACGGGCCCCGAATGCCCCCCGACGACCGGCAGGGGCACGACTATATCCAGCGAGGCCCGGCCATCCTCGGCGCGATGAGGCTCGAGAAACAGCACCTTGTTCTGTTTCGCGGCTTGTCTGGCTGCGGCAGCCAGATTCGGCGCCGGCGCGCTTGCCATGCCCTCCGAATTCCACAGCGGCGCCCCCAGTTCGTCGAGCAGCAGCATGCTGCGGTAGGTCTTGACCTTGCGATACTCGCCCAAGCGTTGTTGCAACAAGTCGCGGCTCGCAATCCTGCCCTGGCCGCGCCAGTCCCAGTAAAGGCCAGAGAGAAGCCTGCTGGTGTGGAGGAATTGTGCGTCGCCGTAGCGTTCTCTGAACCAGTCTGTGATTTGCCTGCTCTTGAGATCCGCCATGAGTTGCAGCCTCGCCACCTCGATGTTTCTATGGTCTCTGATGACATCGACGAGAAAGCCCGCTGTCGCGCCCAGAATGAGCAAGCTCAGCAAGCTTATGGGCAGGACAAGTGATTCGATTCCGTTCGCTCGGCCACGGTCTGCTGCTCCTCCGGCAGGCTCGTGCCTTTCCGCGATCCCGCAATTCGTGGTTAGCCGCGCGCGCAGAAGGTGCCGCAGCAGGACATAGAGCAGCACGGAGGTAACACCGACGAAAATCCAGCCCTTCACGGTACTGGCCAGAGCAAATTCATCCGGATCGTGGAAGAAGACGCTGAGCAGCTGGTCGGATAACGGGATCCACAGGGACGCAAAGATCGCATAGATCAAAACGCTTCGGGTCGCCAGTTGAAAGCGGTCACGCTCGGTAACAGCGGCGTGGAAATCCGGCTGGGGGTTTGCAGTCATTGCTGTGCGCAACCGCTCTCAGGAATAGACGCGCAGCATGCGCTCAAGCGCCCCAGCGGCCGCGTAAGCCTGCCGCCCAACCGACTGCCTGGTCCGCGTCATCGAAGAATCGGCCCTGCCGCCTGCTGACGCTGGCTGTCAACTTATGCTCGGTGTCGCCATAGCGCTCCGCAATGGCCACAAGCTCGTCGAACAGGCTCATGAAGGCATCGGTCATGTCCGGGTCGAAATGCTGGCCGCGGCTCTGCGCAATGATTTCACGGGCGTCAGTAAAGGAAAAAGCGAGCTTGTAGATCCGCGGCGAGATCAGGGCATCGAATACGTCGGCCAGCGCCATCAAGCGCGCCGAGATGGGAATGTCATCGCCCTTGAGGCGGTCCGGATAGCCGCTGCCATCCCATTTTTCATGGTGCCAGTGGGCGATTTCCTTTGCCAGGGTGAGAAATTCCACCGGCTTTTCCGCGTCCCGCTCTGCCTGTTCGATGGCATCGCTGCCCAGCTTGGCATGGGTTTGCATGATTACCCATTCCGCCGGGGTCAGTCTGCCGGGTTTGAGCAGAATGTCGTCACGGATGCCGACCTTGCCGATGTCGTGCAGGGGCGCCGATTTGGCGAGCAGTTCCACCGTATGGTCGGTGAGGAAGGAAGCGAACCGGGGATGCGCCTGCAGATGACGGGCGAGGGTCCGCACATATCCCTGGGTCCGATACAGGTGGTTGCCGGTCTCCGGATCGCGGGTTTCTGCCAAGCGTGCGAGGGCATGGATGCTGACGTCCTGAATCAGGAGGTTCTCGCCCATGCGCCGGGTAATCTCGGCATCGAGATAGAGGTTCTGGTCCTTGAGCCAGTCGCGCGCCTTCTTGAGTTCCAGCTGGGTGCGCACGCGGGCCTGCACGATGACGGGACGGATGGGCTTGGTAATATAGTCCACGGCGCCTGCGCTAAGGCCGCGCTCTTCGTCTTCGGTGTCGTTCCTGGCGGTAATGAAAATCACCGGGATTTCGCGCGTCGCCGGGTTGGCACGCAAGCGTTCCAGCACCTCGTAGCCGTCCAAGCCAGGCATCATGACATCGAGCAGGATGAGATCGGGCCTGGGTTCGGAATCCGCGACCTGCAGCGCGCGTGCGCCGGAATTCGCGACCCGCACGCGGTAATCCGGTTGTAACAGTTCGCCAAGCACACCAAGATTTTCAGGGGTGTCGTCGACCAGCAGAATGGTATGCTCGCGGGGCTGCATGTCAGATCCTGCGGATAGGGTAGCGCTCATACTGCAACTAGTCGCCTTGGCACACTGCCGGAGTAATTGATGGAAGGTCTCAGTTCATTGTAACGGCGATGTCGGCGCAAGCTTGACGGTATGACGTTTGCATCTTTACTGCTAAGGGAGCGTCCTTATCTCGGCCAATCGGCTATTTGGCCCGAGAACCTGAGCCAAACATCAACATTCGATCGGGTCTTGCCAAGCGAGGGGCGACACCTAAATCAATCGCGAACTGCCGGCCTTCGGCAATGTCCCAAGCTGGAACCATTGGATCTTAGAAGCAAGCCTGCGGGGCTCTCAGCAGCGAGCCGATCCCGGCACCCACTGATCCGCAGGACCGCGGGGCTGCGGCCGAATCCAAGACCAGGGATTACTTATCCTTCGAATCCGAGTACACTTCCAAAGTTTAACGGGAACCAGCGCTGGCACCCGGACCCCAACGGGCACTTCTGGGTTATTTTCGCTGTCGCTGGGACCCTTAAGATTCTCAATATTGTCAAAGCCTTAATTTAAAATGCTGGAAGCACACAATCTCCAATGCTCACGCGGAGGGCATCGGCTGTTTAGCGGCAAGAGTTTCAAACTGGACCCCGGCACTCTCGCCTGGATCAGAGGCCGCAATGGCAGCGGCAAAACCACCCTGCTTCGCACTATCAGCGGGCTAAGCCCCGTGGACGAAGGCGAAGTGCGCTGGCGCGGGCGGAATATCCGTAAGCACGCCGACGAATTCCGTCGCGAGTTGATGTTCATGGGCCATGCCGTTGCTCTTAAAGAGGATCTCAGTCCGCTTGAGAATCTCAGAATTCTCATGCAGATTGCCGGTCGGGCCATTTCCGCGCCCGCTGCGCTTTCCGCCCTGGCAGCAGTGGGCTTGAAAGGCCGCGAGCACCTTCCGGTCAAGTATCTGTCCCAGGGCCAAAAGCGCCGGGTGCATATGGCCAGGCTGCGCTTGAGCCGGGACTGCCCGCTGTGGCTCCTGGATGAGCCATTGACTGCGCTGGATGCCGAAGGCGTGGCCGCCTTGCAGGGTCTGCTTGAGGAATATCTGCGCAAGTCCGGAATCGTCGTCATGACCAGCCACCAGGAAATCAATATTGAGTCGGTTCAGAGTCTGCACGTACAGCTCCCCGCCTGATGGAAAGAGCGGGTTTCTTCTCGACGTTGATATGGGTATTAAAACGGGATCTTCTGGTGGCAATGCGCAGGCGCGGCGATCTGGCGGCCACCCTGTTCTTCTTTGTCATGGTTGCCTCCCTGTTTCCGATGGGCGTGGGACCCGAGCCGCAGATGCTGCGAATCATGGCCCCCGGTATCGTCTGGGTCGCGGCGCTGCTTGCTTCCACGCTGTCGCTGAATCGGCTGTTCGCATCGGATTATGCCGATGGAACCCTGGAGCAGATGCTGCTGTCGCCCGAACCGTTGAGCCTGCTGGTGATCGGCAAGATGCTGGCACACTGGCTGATTTCCGGCCTGCCGCTGGTGCTGATCTCGCCCCTGATCGCTCTTCAGTTCGACCAGCCGGTGGAGTCCTACGGGGCGATGCTGCTTGCGCTGCTGCTCGGCACCCCACTGTTGAGCCTGATTGGCGGCATCGGCGCAGCCCTGACCCTGGGAATTCGCGGCAGCGGCGTGCTGACCACCCTGCTGGTGTTACCCTTATACGTTCCGGTGTTGATCTTCGGGTCCAGCGCCATTTCGACAAGCGCCAGCGGCATGGATATCAGTGGCCAGTTGTCGGTTCTTGCAGCGCTGCTGCTGCTGGGCCTGGCCGCCACGCCCTGGGCGATTTCCACCGCCCTAAGAATTGCAGTGGAATAAAATAGGCACTTCGGGAATTGTCTGTATGAATCTGTTCAAGTACTCCTCACCGGCCACGTTCTACCCGCTCGCCGGCAAGCTGGCGCCCTGGTTTGGCTTGGCTGCCGGTTTGCTGACCGTCTGGGGCCTGTATATTGGGTTCTTCCGGGCGCCCACCGATTTCCAGCAGGGTGAGGCCTACCGGATCATCTTTATCCACGTTCCTGCCGCCTGGATGTCGATGTTCCTCTACCTTGTCATGGCGGCCTGGGCAGGCGTGGGGCTGGTGTTCAATACCCGGCTGTCTTCCATGATGGCCAACGCCCTGGCCCCGACCGGCGCCATGTTCACGTTTGTCGCGCTGGTGACCGGCGCGCTGTGGGGCAAGCCCACCTGGGGAACCTGGTGGGCGTGGGATGCGCGCATGACCTCGGAGCTGATCCTGCTATTTCTGTATTTGGGTTACATGGCGCTGCACGCGTCAATCGAGGATATTCGCCGCGCGGACAAGGCGTGCGCGGTCCTGGCTCTGGTGGGCGCAGTGAACGTGCCGATCATCTATTACTCCGTCAAATGGTGGAATACCCTGCACCAGGGGGCATCGGTGAGCATGACGGCCGCACCCAAGATGGCCAGCATCATGCTGCAAGGCATGTTCATCATGATGGTGGCGGCGTGGATGTACAGCATCGCGGTGGTGTTGACGCGGGTGCGCCGCATCATCCGCGAGCGCGAACGGCAGACCGTCTGGCTGCGCGAGTTGCAGACCGAGGAGGCGACAGCATGAGCAGTAAAGAGGGGCCCCGCGCAGTGGAGATCTGCACGACCGGAAACGCTGCGGGTCGCCGACGCTTGGCCATGTCAGACAGTGAATCTGCGGAGGCGGCGACGGCATGAACTGGAACAGCCTGGACGAGTTCCTTCACATGGGCGGCTACGGCCTCTATGTGTGGGGCTCATATCTTGTTACGGCCCTATGCATCGCAGCCGAATTGCTGATGCTCTGGCTGCGCGGCAAGTCCGCAAATGATGACAGTTTTACGGAGAATAACGCTTGAAACCTCGCCACAAACGCGCCGCACTAATCGTTGTTGCGCTCGCTGCCGTGGGCATTGCCGCTTCACTGATCCTCAACGCCTTCCGCAGCAATATCGTGTTCTTTTTCACTCCCACCCAGGTCGCCTCCAATGAAGCGCCCATCGGCCGCGGCTTTCGCATCGGCGGCATGGTCAAGGAAGGCAGCCTCAAGCGCGACGGGGTGAACGTGCAATTCGTGGTCACCGACATGGCCAAGTCCGTGCCGGTTAGCTACGTGGGCATCCTGCCCGATCTGTTCAAGGAGGGGAAAGGCGTGGTCGCCCAGGGCAAGCTCGATAGCGACGGGGTATTCCACGCCACCGAGGTGCTCGCCAAGCACGACGAGAATTACATGCCGCCGGAAGCAGCTGACGCCCTTAAGCGCGCGCAGGCTTCTGGTGCCGCCACCAGCAAGAGTTTGGTCATTCCTCCAGGAGAGAAATAAGCATGGTTCCTGAACTCGGTCACTTTTCCCTCATTCTCGCGCTTTTGCTTTCCATGGTCCTGGGAACCTTGCCCATTGCCGGCGCCGCACTGGGCAACCCGGCCTGGATGGCGCTGGCCCGCCCTGGTGCGCGCGGGCTGTTCGTCCTGGTCGCCACCGCCTTCATCTGTCTGGCGTACTCGTTCGCCACCAATGATTTTTCCGTCCAGTATGTCGCCACCAATTCCAACTCCCTGCTTCCGATCCAGTACAAGCTGGCCGGCGTGTGGGGTGGCCATGAGGGTTCTTTGCTGCTGTGGGTCTTTATCTTGAGCGTCTGGATGCTGGGGGTCTCGCTGTTCAGCCGCCACCTGCCACAGCCCATGGTCGCCCGCATCCTCGGCGTCATGGGGCTGATTGCGGCGGGATTTCTGATGTTTATGCTGTTTACCTCCAATCCATTCGACCGGCTGTTCCCGGTTCCGGACAACGGCCGGGACTTGAACCCGCTGCTGCAGGACCCCGGCATGGTATTCCATCCGCCCATGCTCTACACCGGCTACGTGGGTTTCTCGGTGGCGTTTGCCTTTGCCATCGCGGCCCTGCTGGGCGGTAATCTGGATGCCGCCTGGGCGCGCTGGTCGCGGCCTTGGACCCTGGTGGCGTGGATGTTTCTAACCGTGGGAATCTGCATGGGCAGCATCTGGGCTTATTACGTGCTGGGCTGGGGCGGCTGGTGGTTCTGGGACCCGGTGGAAAATGCCTCTTTCATGCCCTGGCTGGCCGGCACGGCCCTGATCCATTCGTTGGCAGTGACGGAGAAGCGCGGCAGCTTCAAGAACTGGACGGTGCTGCTCGCCATCCTCGCATTTTCGCTCTCGTTGCTGGGCACCTTCCTGGTCCGTTCCGGCGTGCTGACTTCGGTCCACGCCTTCGCCTCCGACCCAAAACGCGGCGTGTTCATCCTGATCTTTCTGGCCGTGGTCATCGGCACGTCTCTCCTCCTGTTCGCCTGGCGCGCGCCCAAGGTCGGGCTCGGCGGGCGCTTCGATCTGGTGTCGCGCGAATCCATGCTGCTGGGCAACAACGTCTTGCTGGTGGTGGCCTCGGCTTCAGTCCTGCTTGGGACGCTCTATCCACTCATGCTGGATGCGCTCGGCATGGGCAAGGTGTCAGTCGGCCCGCCTTATTTCCAAGCCGTGTTTGTGCCGCTGATGGCGCCGGCCCTGTTTCTGATGGGCATTGGTCCCCTGGCGCGCTGGAAATCCGCCAGCCTGCCGGAATTGGCTGTGCGCCTGCGCTGGGCATTTGGCATCAGTGTGGTCACCGGCCTTCTGCTGCCGTTTGCCATGGGCCGTTGGTCGGCGCTGGTGTCCTTCGGTTTGATCCTGGCTTGCTGGATATTCGCGACCGCCGCATACAATCTGTGGACCCGCATCAAGCCAGCCAGCGGCGCGCTCGACTGGAGCCGCGCCCTGTCCCAGTCGCGCAGCTATTACGGCATGCTGCTGGCGCATTGCGGCGTCGCGGTATTCGTGGTCGGCGTCACCATGGTGAAGGGTTACGAAGTGGAAAAGGATGTCCGCATGGAGCCCGGCGACACCACGCATGTGGGCGGCTATGAATTCCGTTTCGACGGGATCACCCCGGTACCCGGTCCCAACTATTCAGCGCTGCGCGGCACCGTCCGGGTCACCCGCAACGGTCACCCGGTCACGGTCCTGACGCCTGAGAAGCGCAACTATTTTTCCCAGCAGATGCCCATGACCGAAGCCTCCATCAATCCCGGCCTGACGCGTGATCTGTACGTGTCGCTGGGCGAGCCGGTTGGTGATGCCTGGATTGTGCGGGTGTATTACAAGCCGTTCGTGGACTGGATCTGGGGCGGTTGCATGCTCATGGCCTTGGGCGGCTTCTTCGCGGTCAGCGACAGGCGCTATCGGTTGTCGCAAAAGCAAAGCCCGGCTGGCGTTTCCCATGCTGCAGGGGTGGCGGAGGCGACAGCATGAGTAGTGAACAGGGGTCCCAAACTGGGATGTGCACACTCGCGAGTGCTGTCCGGAGGCAACACTGCGACGCGCAAACGATGAAGGAACTGACGGGGGCGACGACGTGAAGGCACGCTTCATCATCCCGCTGGCGATCTTCATCGGCCTGCTCGTTTTTCTCGGGATCGGGCTCACCAAGGATCCACGCGAAGTCCCATCGCCCCTGATCGACAAGCCGGCCCCGGACTTCCGCCTGAACGAACTCGACAACCCGGCGCAGCAGTTTTCTCCAGGGGACATGCGCGGCAAAGTCTGGCTGCTGAATGTGTGGGCCTCCTGGTGCTCGGGCTGCCAGCAAGAACACCCGTACCTGATGGAAATCTCGCGCAAGAATGTCGTGCCGATCTATGGCATGGATTACAAGGACCAGGTCATGGATGCGATGCAAACCCTGAACCGGGCCGGCAACCCCTACACCAAGGTCTTCTCCGACGCCAATGGCCGCACCGGAATCGACTACGGCGTCTACGGCGTACCCGAGACGTTCGTGATCGACAAGCAGGGCATCATCCGCTACAAGCAGATCGGTCCGATGACGCCCGAGGCCTTCGAGTCGAAGCTCATGCCTCTTATCAGGAAACTAAATGGTTAGACGTATCGTATTTGTCCTGCTGGCCGCCCTGCTTTGGACGGGCTTCGCCATGGCCAAGGAGGCGCCCCTGGCATCCAATGACCCGGCCCTCGAACAACGCATGAAGGATTTGTCCAGCAAGCTGCGCTGCCTGGTCTGCCAGAATCAGACCTTGGCGGATTCCAACGCCGACCTGGCGGTCGACCTGCGCAACGAAATCCGGGAAAAAATGCAGAAAGGAATGACCGACGCCGAAATTCGCACTTACCTCGTGGACCGCTATGGCGACTTCGTGCTTTACCAGCCGCCGTTCAAGCCCATCACCTTTCTGCTCTGGGTGGGGCCCTTCATGCTTCTGGCCTTGGGGTTCGGCATACTCTACCTCAACCTGCGGCGCCGGCAGAAACGGCTTGCCGAACCCGAACAGAACAGCGCCGACCTGGCCCTGTCCCGCTCCCTTTTGAACGAAACTCAGGATAATCCATAACGATGACCAGCTTCTTGATCCTGGCCGGTGTGATGATCGCACTGGCCTTAGCTTTTGTGCTTCCCGCCCTGACCCGGCGCCATGCGGATGAGGAGCAATCCTCGCGCGCCCGCGCCAATGTCCTGATCTACCGCGATCAATTGACGGAACTCGACAACGACCTCAAGAACGAGGCCATCAGCAAGGCGCAATACGATGCCGGCCGGCGTGAGGTGGAACGCCGGGTGCTCGAAGACACGCTGGCCTCGCTGCATGAAGCTCCGCCCGCTGCAGGCGGACGTGGGAAATGGGCGGCGATTGCCCTGAGTGTCATAATCCCGCTCGCCGCCGTGGGGCTTTACCTGAAGCTGGGCGCACCGCAATCTGTGTCACCCGAGATGGCCAGCGCCGATGCCGCGCAGCCGAATGCTCAAGCGCCCCACTCCGTATCCCCCGACAAAATCCGCGAGATGGCGGAAAAGCTGGCGGAACGCCTGAAGCAGCAACCCAATGACGCCGAGGGCTGGAACATGCTGGCGCGTTCCTATCGGGTGCTGGGCCAATTCAAGGACGCCGCCGATGCCTACCAGCACGCGATCAAGCTGGTACCCGGCGATGCGCAGCTCTATGCCGACTATGCCGATGCGCTGGGCATGGCCCAGGGCCAGGTTCTGGAAGGAGAACCCATGCGCATGGTCGAGCAGTCGCTCAAGCTTGATCCCAACAACGTGAAGGCATTGGCCCTGGCAGGCACGGCGGCCTACGACAAGAAGGATTTCAACGCCGCGGCCGATTACTGGCAGAAGGCCCTCCAACACGCACCGCCGGATTCAGAATTCGCCCAGTCGCTCCAGACCAGCCTGGATGATGCCAAGGCCCACGCCGAAGGCAGGCCGCTGGCGCAGAACCTGCCCAACATCATGCCGCAGCAGTCTGCGCAAACCCCTGCCCCCGCCGGGCCCGGCGCGAGCCTCAGCGGCAAGGTCAGCGTGGCGCCCGCACTCGCTGCCAAGGTATCGCCCAACGACACGCTGTTCATTTACGCGCGCGCAGAAACCGGTCCTCCCATGCCCCTCGCAATTCTGCGGAAGAAGGCCAGCGAACTGCCGGTGGATTTCACCCTGGACGATAGCAGCGCCATGACTCCCAACTTCCGCCTATCGAACTTCCCTAAGGTGATGGTCCTGGCACGCATTTCCAAGAATGGCAACGCCATGCCCCAAAGCGGCGATCTGGAAGGCTCGATCGGCCCCGTTGCCGCGAGTTCCAGCAAGCTCAGCGTAAAGATCGACCGGGTGGTCCCTTGACGTCCAGGCGTCGCGCCGGAACAATCCCCCGGCGGCCGGGCCTGCGGTCCTGCGCGGTTTGCCCCGCGTCCCGCCGCTGACCCGGACGCGCATCATGGGGAAGCTGCTGGTTCTGCTGATTCTGGGATTTGTCATCTACGCCATACTCAAATCCTATGCCCGCTCCCAGACGCCCGATCGCCGCGCTCCGGGACCCGCACGCGGCCCCGAGGACATGGTCAAGTGCGCCCGCTGCGGGGTCAATTTGCCGCGCAGCGAGGCTTTGCTGAGCAAAGGTGAGTTCTTTTGCAGCCGGGAACATCAGCAGCTGAATCAACCCTGAATCCGCCCCCGCGATTGGGATCGCATGGCTATTTCGCGTCACACTGGCGTTCCCTTGATTATTTCAATCTCTACCGCCTGATTCTTGCCGCGGTGTTGAGCCTCCTGGCGCTGACCTCAGTGCCGGGACAAATGCTAGGCCAGCAATCTCCCGCTCTGTTTCGCGCCGGCTCCCTGATGTACCTGGGGGCAGCCGCCATGTTTGTGTTGAGCATCCGCGCCCGCAGCCCGGACTTTCGCCTGCAGCTCCTTGTCCATCTCGGGGCCGATATCGTTTTCATCACCGTGCTGATGTCGGCCAGCGGCGGGGTGGCGAGCGGCCTGGGGCTGCTCCTGCTGATTTCGCTGGCTTCCGGCGGCCTGGTGGGGGAAGGGCGATTGGTGCTGTTCTATGCCGCGCTGGCGTCCGTAGCCACCCTGCTGATGCAGGCCAATCACGTTTTGCGCGAGTCTCCTGCCACCAGCGGTTTTTTCCAGGCGGGACTGTTATGCCTTGGCTATTTCACTGTGGCCTGGCTGGCGCACCGACTCACCAGCCGCGCTCTGCGCTCCGAGCTCCAGGCCGCCACCCAGGCTGAAGAGTTGGCCCGACTGTCCAGAATTCATGCCTTGGTCGCCGGTGATCTGCCCGACGGCATCGTGGCAATTGACGGCCACGGGCGAATTTTCTTTGTCAACGAAGCGGCGACCCGGCTGATGGGAACCCAGCACCCGCCCACGCCAGGAGAGCCTCTAAAACTCTATGCGCCCTTGCTCAACAGTCAATGGCAGACCCAGCAAGCCCAGACCTCGGGGCACGGCCAGCCCCTCGCTGTCCAGGGACGGCGATTCCTGCCCCGCTACCACCGCCTGCCTGCCGAGGAAGGTGTGGTCATCGTGCTGGAAGACCTCAACCGGCGCGAACAGATCGCGCGCCAGATCAAACTGGCCTCCCTTGGGCAGCTCACCGCCAATATTGCACACGAAATCCGCAATCCCCTGTCTGCCATCCAGCAGGCCTCCCAGTTGCTGCGTGAAGAAGCGCTCACCACGCCGGCGTCAGAGAAACTGACCCGCCTGATTGAAAACAATGTCCGGCGCCTGGACCGCCTGGTAAGCGATGTGTTGATGCTCAACCGGCGCGACCGGCTCAGGCCGGAAACGATAAGGCTCGCGGAATTCATGCCAGTCTGGCTGCAGGAATGGCGCCTCGCTGAAGATCTACCCGAAAACGCCGTCATCATGGCTATGCCAGCCGATCTGCCGCCGATCTGTTTCGACCCCCAGCACCTGCGCCAGATCCTCTGGAACCTGGGGCGCAACGCCTGGCGCCACAGCCGCAAGGATCGCGGCTCGGTTAAGGTGTCCGCGCAGGTTCAGAACGGGCAGCTGCAGCTGGATGTTCTGGACGACGGCCCGGGTATTTCCGCCCACGATCGCGAGCGCTTGTTCGAGCCCTTCTTCACCACCGTGCCGCAGGGCACCGGCCTGGGCTTGTATATTGCCCGCGAACTGGCCGAAGCCAACCAGGCGCGGCTGGACGAAACCGGCAATGAGACCGGCGCTTGTTTCCGGCTCAACTTGGAGGCCGGCGCATGTTAGCCGCCGATGCGCCCAAAGTCCTGCTGGTTGATGACGAACCGGATCTGCTCGACCTGATGGAGCTCACGTTGGGCAAAATGGGCTTGGACACCGACCGCGCTCTCAGTGTGGCCGAAGCCCGCAGCAAGCTTGGCCGCCAGTCCAGGCAGCGCGGCTACGATCTGTGCCTGACCGACATGCGTCTGGGCGACGGCCAGGGCCTGGAGGTGGTCCAGCATATTGCCGAACATTGCCCGCACGTCCCGGTGGCGGTCATCACCGCCCACGGCACGGCGGAAAACGCCGTCGCCGCGCTCAAGGCCGGCGCCTTCGATTACCTCGCAAAACCGGTCTCCCTGGACCAGTTGCGCGCCCTGGTGAAAATGGCCCTGAGGGTGCCGGACTTCCCTGCGCAAGCCCGGGAGAATGCAACGTCCTTGATCGGGCGCTCCGGCGCGATGGCTGAAATCCGCACCCAAATAGGCAAGCTTGGGCGCACCCAGGCGCCGGTTCACATCAGCGGCGAATCCGGCAGTGGCAAGGAACTGGCCGCCCGCCTTATTCACCAGGAGGGCAACCGGGCAAGCGGGCCGTTCATTCCGCTCAATTGCGGCGCGATCCCCGAGACCCTGATGGAGAGCGAGCTGTTTGGCTACAAGAAGGGCGCGTTCACCGGTGCGGACAGCGACCGAGAAGGCGTCTTCCAGTCGGCAAAAGGCGGCACCCTGTTTCTCGATGAAGTGGCGGATCTGCCTTTGAGCATGCAGGTCAAGCTGCTGCGCGCCTTGCAGGAAAAGAAGGTGAGGCGGGTGGGAAGCAACAAGGAGGAGCCGGTGGATGTGCGCATCGTCAGCGCCACCCACCAGAATCTGGGCAAGCTGGTGGAAGCGGGACAGTTCCGCCAGGACCTCTATTACCGGCTCAACGTAATCGAACTGGCCATGCCCAGCCTGCGCGAGCGGCCCGAGGATGTGGGGGACATCGCCGCCGCCATCCTCAAGCGCATGGGCAGCAGCCATCGTCTGTCCGACAAGGCGGAAGCTGCGCTCAAGGCCTACGCCTTCCCCGGCAACGTGCGTGAGCTGGAAAACATTCTGGAGCGGGCGGTTGCCCTGGCAGAACAACCGGTGTTGCAGGCAAGCGACCTTAACCTGTCCCCCGACGCAAGCTTGGTCAATCCGGGCGAAATCGGCTCGGACAGCCTCTATCCGCTGCAGGATTATCTCGACCGGCTGGAGAAGTCCGCCATCGAACAGGCCTTGGAAAAAACCCGTTACAACAAGACCGCAGCCGCAAGGCTTCTGGGCGTCACCTTCCGCTCCCTGCGCTACCGCCTGCAGCGGCTCGGCATCGACTAGAGACAGGATAAATCATGGCAGAAGAACAAGCTGACCAGATTGCTTCTTTGCTGCGTGAAATCCGCGACGATCAGCGGTTGCAATTGCAGCGCCAGCAGGAAAGCCTGAAGTTGCAGCAGGAACAATTCGCCCTGGTGTCACGACAGTTCGAGCGCGCGGAAAAACTCAACGACCGGGCCGAGATGATACAGAACAAGAGCGCGCAGATCGTGGCGGGCGCGCGCAAGGTGTTTGTCATCGTGCTGCCGATAATTCTGGTTCTGCTCGTCTATGTCAGCTGGCTGATTCTGCGCCGATTAGGCTAGAACAGTCGCCAGATAGATTACGTACAAGGCGCCGTTCAACCACAAGTCCCGCACCCTCAAGCCGCCGGATATCAGACGGAAGCGCAGCCAGGTGGCGCCTATCAGGGTGACAGCCACACCCAACAGCACTTCCTTTTGCGGCGCCCAAGGGGTCAGGGAGATGCCGATGGCCGGCAACAGCGTTCCCTGAAACACCATCGCCCCGGTAATGTTCCCAAATGCCAGCGTGTCCTTGTGGCGGCGTATCCACAGGATCGAATTCACCTTTTCCGGCAGTTCCGTCGCGATGGGAACAATCATGAGCGACAACAGCAGCGCGGAAATGCCGAGGATGGGGGCCGCTTCCTCGACACAGTTGATGAATCCCTTGGCCCCTGTCACCAGCAAGGCGAGACCAATCGCAAGCTGTAAAAGGATTATGGCAAGGTTTTGCGGCAGGCCAATGCGCGCCAGCCACATCGGCTGCTCTGCCTCGGTGGCGTGTCCGTCAGCCACCAGCCTCGCGGAGGCTTTGAGGGTCATCAACACATAGACGAAATACGTCAGCACCATGACGAAGGCCAGCACGATCCGGACGATGCCCTGCTCGTGGGGAATGAACAAGGCGACGAGCGACAGGGAAAACGCCATCAGAAAGAAGTCCAGGTCGCGCTTGAGGCCCGTTTTTTCCGGGGTCAAATGACCCTTGGGCCCGCGTTTTTTCAGCACTGCGACGCTCATCATGAACAGGGACAGAGTGGACAGCATCAGCGGCGCGCCGAGAATGGCGCCCACCCCGATTTCCTCATTGACCCTGGTGTTTGCGCTTCCGGCAAAGATTGCCAGCAGGGGTACCAGGGTCTCGGGCAATGCGGTGCCGACCGCGGCAAACACGGAACCGGTCACGCCTTCGGAAATATTCAGTTTTTCCCCCAAGTGCTCCAGGGCATTCACGAATACCTCGGCTGCCAGCAGGATAAGCAGGAGATAAAACAATAGTTGGAGAAACAGGTTCATGGCGTCGACCGAGCGGGAGAAGCAGAAATTTTAGCAGCTTGCTTCCTTTTCCCGCCTGCGCCAGTATGTGCTCCCATGCCTATGCAGGAACTGGACGAATTCGATTTTCATGGCGCCCTTGCAGGCAGTCCGGGTGTCAGCCTGGTGATGTTCTTCGGACCGGATTGCGGGACCTGCCGGATGCTGGAAAAGAGGTTGCCGCGCTTGATTTTGGATCGCAGCGTTCATCTTTTCAAAGTCAACGTACAGAAAGCGACGTCTTTGGCGCGTGCCTACGACGTGTTCCATCTGCCCAGCCTGTTTGTGTTTGTCGACGGCGGGTATCACGGCCCCCTGCACGCCGAGCCGACAGCGGAGAAATTCTCCCGCGCCCTGACCGCTTTGCTGGCCACACCGGCCCAGGAAGAACCCTGATGAAACTTTCCGGGCCGGGCGTGCTGGAGGGCGTGCGCTACATTGCCTCGCCTCATTCCGATTTTCGTCCCGTTGAACACGACATCCGGCTGCTGGTCATCCACAACATCAGCCTGCCGCCGGGAGAGTTTGCCGGCCGCGCGGTCGAAGCCCTGTTTACCGGCCGTCTTGATTGGGATGCGCATCCCTACTTCCAGAGCATCCGCGGACTGAAGGTGTCCGCTCACTTCTTCATCCGCCGCGACGGCGAGCTCATCCAGTTCGTGGCCTGCAGCCGGCGTGCATGGCACGCAGGAGCTTCCAGCTGGCAGGGCCGCGAGCGCTGCAATGATTTTTCCATCGGCATCGAGCTTGAGGGAGCGGATGACGTGCACTTCACCGATGCCCAATACCAGACGCTGCTTCCTTTGATTAAGACATTGAAATCCCGGTATCCCATCGCTGACATCGTCGGCCATAGCGATATCGCGCCCGGCCGCAAGACCGATCCGGGAGCGCTGTTTGATTGGAGCAGGGCCGGCCGCAGTCAAGGCTAGGGGGCGCTTCAAGAACTTGCTTCTTGATCAAAATGGCGTAAATAGTCACTACGAGCGTCCGATTACAGCCAGGATTCCCTGGAGAATTTCTTTGCCTGGTTTGCGCAACAGGTGGCGACACTAACGAAATTTCATATGATGGGAAATGATCCTATAATGCATAGAAGATATTCAGTTCCGAAAGGGGTATAACATGCGCACTTCCTTAAAGCTGTTGAACGTCGCCCTATTAGCCGCAGGCTGCAGCGGCTTTACAAGTTCTGCTATTGCTGAAACGCGTTACTACGACCCTTCGAATGTCGGCGGCAACACGCGCGGCTATGAGCTATTCAATACCATCGGCTGCCCTGGGAAAGGACTCCTGGATAAGGGGTGTCAGCAACCGATAGTCGCCAAGCCGGCTCCCGCGGTAGCAAAACCAGCCCCCGCGCCTGAACCTAGAGTGTCAGCGAGTAATATGCCCAACGCCAAACCGGGCGAGTGCTATGTCAAGGTCATCCATCCTGCTGTCTATCGCACCGAACCAGTCAAGAAATTGGTGAAGGAAGCGAGCGAGCGGATCGAAATCGTCCCGCCTGTTTACAAGGCGGTGAAGGTCCATGTCGCGAGCGAAGATGTCCAGGAAGTCATTCCTGCTGTTTATGAAACAGTCAAAGAGCGTGTGGTGGTGAAGCCCGCCACCACCCGTCTGGAGATCGTCCCCGCCGTTTACGAAAATGTTGAAGAGAAGGTGATGGTGAAGCCGGCCAGTAAAAAGGCCATTGAGGTTCCAGCCGTTTATGAAGACGTAACGGAAAAGAAACTCGTGCACGCGGCCTACACCTACTGGAAACCGGGTACAAGCACCAGCATCCAGAAGATCGACGAGAAAAGCGGCCAGATCATGTGCCTGGTTGAAGTGCCGGCCGAATACCAGACTGTTACAACAAGTGTCTTGAAAACCCCTGCCAGCGTTCGTTATGAAGATATTCCGGCAGAATACCAGACCGTCACCCGGTCGGTGCTGAAGACGCCTGCCACCACGCGCACCGTTGAGGTTCCGGCAGAATACGCCGAGCAGGAGGTTACCAAGCTGGTAAAGCCCGCTACCACTGTGACCAAGACCGTACCGGTTGATTACATGCGCGAAGTCATGACTGAGGTGACCCCCGCCACCGAGAAGCGTGTCCCGGTGCCGGCCGAATATGCCACTGTCGACGAGCAGGTTCTGGTCAGTCCCGCCGATGAGCACTGGGCGCAGATTCTGTGTGACGTCAATGCCACCCCAGAGAAGATAATGGAAATCCAGACCGCACTGAAGGGGGCTGGTTTCGATCCCGGCCCGATTAACGGCAATCTGAGCAACGAAACCATGGCTGCCGTGGATGCCTATCAAAAAGCCAAGGGCCTGTCCGAAGACGGCTACCTCACCATGGAGACGGTTAAGTCACTGGGCGTTGCTCCCAAGTAGTTGCTTCCCTAACCGCCGAAAGCCTTTGCCCCCAAGGCAAGGGCTTTTCTATTTCTTCTTGTCGATCTTATTGAACTTGGCCCCTTCCAGGGTCAGGTTGTACATCAAGCCCTTCTGACCAAACACGAAGCCTATGACCGGGTCCTTGATGGTGTTGGTATCGATGGATTTTCCTATTCCGACATCCACCAGCGCGACGGAGCCATCCACACCGACCTTCCAACCTTCGCTGTGGCGGAATTTCTCCAGCGCCCTTTCATCAGTAAAGATGACGACGATGCTCTTGGCCTCCGCGCCCAGCTGAAACCCAAACGAACCCGCAACCGTGTTGTAGTACGCGACCGTCCGTCCACCAATCCGCAGCGCGCCTTCACCGTATTCGCCGCCAATGCCTATGCCGGCCTTGTATACCTTGGGAAAGACGAGCACGCCCTTGGCGATGGACAGGAAGTTGTTCGCTCCATGCACTTCCTGGCTGAAGCGCTGCAGGGTGTGGTTGACCCCGCGGTCGATTTCTGCAGCACTGGCCGCGTGGACGGCCGGGGCACATGCCGCAGCCAGGACAAGGATGGGGGCTCGCAGATCAAACATGATGTCGCTCCTGAATGGTATAAGGTTGGTTGATCATACCGCGAATGCGATCCGAGGCTGACCCAAATCCTGATTCAAGATTTGCGCGATGCAGTCCTCCGTATCTTCTTGGTCAGCGCTGGCGGTCCGCGTTTCTGGATGCGCCTCCCGCTATCACCAGAAACGCGCCGAGAGGCAAGGCGGCGGGAAGACT
>DASQBT010000063.1:0-2749 GCA_035635075.1 Thiobacillaceae bacterium
AGAAGGATGTTTTCGAGTATTACGAAAGAAATCGTGGGTTGCAGGTTGCCGCAGGGATCGGGGAAACGGCTCAGTGGGGGGCGCATCATATTTGCGGACGGCGTGACAGTATCCACGATTTCCTGGAGTCAGATTGCCTGCATGCCTATTTGACGGAGTTCTTTGGGGGCAAGCCCTACATCCTGAACTCCATCGGAGCCTCCATCAATGTGCCTGCGAGCATGGGCGCCTATGAGCACGGCCACAAATGGCACCGTGATCTCCGGAGCTATGCCGGCGGCGGCGACCGGCAAATGGCAATCGCCATGGTCATGCTTGACGAATTTACGGCCGAAAATGGGGCGACAGAGGTTCTGCTCGGCACTCATCGGGCGCGCGAATTTCCTCCCGAAAGCTTTATCCGTGCGCACGGCAAGGCGGTATGTGGCGAGCAAGGGTCGATCATTCTGTACGATGGCGACATTTTCCATCGCGCGGGCGTGAATCGCACCGAAAAGATCCGGGTCGGCATGACCTGCCTTTTTACCAAGCCCTATTACAAGCAGCAGTTGGATTATCCCCGGTTCCTTGACAAGGATTATGCCGAAAGCCTGTCGCCAAGAATGCGCCAGCTTTTTGGCTTCAATGCCCGGGTCCCGGCCTCGATGGATGAGTGGTATTGCCCGCAGGGACGTTTCTATAAGTCGGATCAGGAGTGAGGGGCGGACGGATGCCCGCGGGCGGCGGGGCGAGCCTTGAGCGTTGATTTCCCCGCCGCCATGTTCAGCGAGGGCCTTTCCTGCCAGGGAGGGCGATAACCGGCCCGCCCGCCAGCCCCGAGGTCTGAGCGAGCCGCACCTCGGCTCTGGCTCGCTCAGTTCCCGGCCGCCACCACATCCGTCCTGGCAGCGCTTGCTGGACGCTTCAGGAAAAACCCAGTTTGCGGCGGATGATTTTCATCAGGCCATTAACGAAAACCCTTGCCGATGCATAGGGGTGCTTGATTCCCAAACCATTCCGGAGGAAGTCTTGGGGCCTGAAGAACATCGCAAAGCGCCAGGCGGATGGCCCGTCCTTGGAGCGGAATCGGCCATTGATCAGCGTGGCATTGAAGCCGTATTCGTTCTTGAGGATGAAGTTCAACGTGTCGGTTGACATCGCAACATCCCATTCGTCGCTGTCAGGGTGGATCTGAAAGTCCCCGAGATACGAGAGCTGGACGGCAAGGTTGTTGTCCGTCAGCAGTATGTTCACTGGCTTGGCCAGGCCGATGAGCTCGAACAGGTGCGGCATGAAGATGAAGCTCTTGCTGATCTTGTTCTTGAAGGCCTGGAAGGCTTCGCGGGTTTCATCAAGGCTTTTGTTCGCGGCGGAGCGCGGGGCGACCGGTTGCGCCTTGGCGGCCAGGTGGTTCCAGTGCCCCTCGGCTGCAGGCGACAGCTGATCGAGTTTCGCCTGCACATCTTCGCGATCGGACAGTTCGACCGCGTCATACGGTTTCAGGAACTTGATGTGCTTCTGGATGGGACGGAGCGTCGGGGCGCTGCGTAGCGACGCGGGGGAGTTTTGGCAGTCGTTCATGTAGAAATTTTCTGGATGGCAGAAATACACGAAGGAGGCGAATGGGATGATGAATTCGGGGGCGAAGGCTTGGTATTGGCTGAAGATGCGCGCAATGATCTCGCGTGATGCCTCCTGGCGAAGCCACGCATCCCCCTCGTTGCCAATCCAGTGCGCATAGCCGAACTGGGTGAAGAGAAAGTCGATCTTGGTCGTCCTGGCGCTAATCTGTGCCCTGACTCGTGCGGCGTCTTCCGCGGTTTTTACCTCGCAGTCGTTTATGTTCAGTATCGACCACTCCTGTGCCCGGATCAGGCAGAAGGAGTCGCCGCCGCTATAAGGCCAGGTCGCGATGGAGAGGTCATCGTCAACGAACACATTTTCGCCGTCGGAGGGTTCGATGACGGGGAATCCATCCTTTTTCAGGAATGAAGAGACACGTTTGTCGAGGGTCTTTTGGAAGATGAAGGTTGGCTTGATGGCGTTTTTCTTGAGCAGCTTTATGAATGGTACCGAGAAGTGGTCGGAGTGCTCGTGCGAATACCAGATGTAGATGTCCTTGGCGGAGCATTCCAGTTCGTGGGCCAGGCGCTCGTTGGACGTGCTGCTGTCCAGCAGTGACCAGCCCTCGTTGAATGCCGTTCCCTGCAGCCAGGGGTCCACTATCAGTATTGAATTTTCTGTTTCGATCTGGAACGAGGCGTGGTTCAGGAATGTCAGTTTGGGAAGGCTCGACATAACCAGGACTCCAGTATTGCTGGGTTTTGTTTTACCGGAGAGACCGCGGTGCGGCGGGCGCACCCTCTGGCGGTGTCATGAGGTCAGGGTAGCCGGCTACCGCCACTCCTCCGGAGAGTCGCTTTTCCAGTCGGCCAATGCCGAGTCCAGGGTGTACTGATAGGGATAGCCCTGCTCGAGCAGATACCCGGGGCGAATATTGTTCGAGTGCACCAGCTTGCGGATCCGTACCGGGCTGAACGGATGGCGGATGCCGAGCGGGCGGGCGATCAGCTCGATGGCGTAGGCGGCGCCCAGCAGCAGCGGGTAGGGGATGGCCGGGACCTTGCGCCGGATGCCTGCCACCTGGCAGACCGTATCGACATATTCCTGGATCGAGGGGCCGGGGTTCATGGACATGTTGAACAGGGTGAAGTGCTGCCCCTGTTCCTTCTGCCGCTGCAGGGCCCACGACATGGCCCGGCACAGCTCC
>DASQBT010000064.1:0-4140 GCA_035635075.1 Thiobacillaceae bacterium
CGCGGCTGTATTGAATCAAGCCGGCTCTCTGCAGATTGCCGGCGGCCTCGGTGACGCCCTCGCGGCGCACCCCGAGCATGTTGGCGATCAGCTCCTGCGTCATGACCAGAACGTTCGAGCCCAGGCGATCAAGGCTCAGCAACAGCCAGCGGCACAGTTGCTGGTCCAGTGAATGATGGCGGTTGCATACCGCAGTCTGCGCCATCTGGGTCAGCAGCGCCTGAGTGTAGCGTAGCAACAGGCGCTGCATCGGGCCGGCGTGAAAGAACTCTTCTTTCAGCAGCGGCCCATTCAGCCGGTAGCCGTGACCGGCGCTTTGCACAACCGCGCGGCTGGTGGTGGTTTCGCCGCCCATGAACAGGGAAACGCCGACGACTCCCTCGTTGCCGACGATGGCGATTTCGGCCGAAGCGCCATCCTCCATCACGTAGAGCAGGGAAACGATGGAGGTGGTGGGGAAATAGACGTGGCGCATCTGACTGCCGGGCTCGTATAGCGCCTCGCCGAGGGGCATCGTGACCAGTTCCAGATTGCGCTGGACGCGCGCGTAGTCGTCCGCCGGCAGCGCGGCAAGCAGGTGGTTCTGGCGGGGATCATGGGCGGGCTTCATGAGCGGGGACGGGGGGCGAGGAGTCATGAGCGATCTCCTGATTATCAATCATGCGTGATCAAACAAACGCTCCGACGTGACGGAATTAAGTGTTTGATGCGGCTCGATTTAATTATAGAGGTCCCCGTATGGCGGAGCAACAGCGTACAGGTAAGCACCATCGATCAGGAGCCGCTTTCCAGCCTGGCGCCAGATTGTGTCCCCCCGACCCGATGTGCAGCGTGTGGGCTGCAATGCATGAAACAGACAACGCAGCCGCCTCAGCGCCAAACATTGCGAGGACGAAGCGCGCGCCCACCAGCCAGCGCAGGTTGGTCCCCTGACCAACCGTCACTTGCGACGCATCAGTCCGACGATAAGTGTGGCAACGAAAAGGAGGAGAAAAACGAAGAACAATATCTTGGCAATTCCGACTGCGCCGGCCGCGATGCCGGTAAAGCCGAGAAGCGCCGCGACCAGCGCGATGACCAGGAATATCACGGCGTATTGCAGCATTTCATTTCCTTTCACAGACGGTCAGTCGAGGTGGCATAGTTACCGCGGAAGCAGCATGGAGGCACAATCAGTGCAGCACGCTATATCTTGCCCAGTAGCAATAGGACGAGCAGGATCAACAACACCAGCCCAAGACCACCGCTGGGACCGTAACCCCATCCGCGGCTGTGGGGCCAGGTTGGAAAGGCGCCGATAAGCAGCAAAACCACAATGATCAGCAGAATTGTTCCCAATGTCATTTCATTCTCCCAACAGTGAGTCGTAGCGGCGCAGCGTCCGGGAAAACTCTCGCAGCGCGCCAATGCCGCTTTCCTCGGCGCGCCCACACCACTCTTCCAGTTGTATCACCAGTTGCTCTTTCGACGCAGTGGATCGACTCCACAAAGCAGTGAGATCCTGCCGCATGGAGTAAATGGTGCTCAAGACCATGCTCGAATGCAGAGCCTGCTCCAGGGCTGCACGTTCCTGCTCCGGCAACGCCCGCACATCTCTTTGCAGCCATTGCTTGACCGCGTCCAACGCTCTGGAATCCTTCAATCCGGGGATCGCGCTGCCCCGCAGGCTGCGCATTTCCTCCACGGCAGTCCGCTGCAGGGATCTGGCGAACTTGGCGAGCACGTCGTAGCGGTGAGTGATAACAGCCTGCACGGTGCCTGCGTCGCAGCGGGTCCTCGATGCGTTATAGCGGATTTTAGGCGCGAGCTTGCGCACCTTAGCCAGGTTGAGCATTTCCAGAATGCGGATGTACGTCCAGCCGACGTCCAATTCCCACCACCGGCTCGAAAACCTGGCGGAGCTGACGTAGGCGTGATGGTTGTTGTGCAGTTCCTCGCCACCGATCAGCAAGCCCCACGGCACGATATTCCTTGAGGCGTCGGACGGCGCGAAATTGCGATAGCCCCAATAGTGACCGATGCCGTTGATCACCCCTGCGGCGAAGAACGGGATCCACAGCATCTGCACCGCCCATATGGTCAGCCCAACTGGGCCGAACACGACGAGATCGATTATCAGCATAATGCCCACGCCGAGCGTGCTGTGCTTTGCGTACAGCTTGCGCTCGATCCAGTCCTCGGGCGTGGCGCGGCCGTATTTCTCGATGGTTGCCGCATTTCTGCTCTCGATCCGATAGAGCTCGACGCCCTCGAACAGCACTTTCCAAATGCCGTAAATCTGCGGACTGTGCGGGTCTTCCGCCGTGTCGGTGGTGGCGTGGTGCTTGCGGTGTATTGCCACCCATTGTTTGGTGACCATGCCGGTGGTGAGCCAAAGCCAGAAGCGAAACAAGTGGCTGATGACCGGATGCAGCGCCAAGGCGCGGTGCGCCTGGTGCCGGTGGAGAAAGATCGTTACCGCAGCGATAGTGATGTGGGTCAGGCCCAGCGTAACCAACACATAACCCCACCACGGCAAATTGAGCAAACCTAGTTGCATCCCCAGATCCTTTGCAAGACTTCATGCCAACCACCGTCAATCCCGGCAGTCATCGCCATGCACTTACTCGAAATGTTACTCAGCCGATCGCAAGCGTCTGTACGCCAGCGCACACGACGCGCGGAGTCTGCTTATCGCCGACAAGGGGACTCCGCGCGCGCTCCTGGCCCGCAGCGCCAGTGTGGTGCCACGACCCGGGCTTAGGCTTGGCCGGGAAACTCGCCCTGTGGATGCTTTCACGCCACCGATTGCCGGGTTGATGATTGCCTCACTTGGTTCCATTTCTGCGGGATTGCGCTGACTTTTTCCGACGTATTTGACCGAAGGTGGGGGCCATGAGTATGGTGGTAGTGTGGCGAGAATGAAGCGCTCGTCAAGCACCTCAAAGGCGCGGTCGGCGATACTGCCGACCTGCCGAAAGAGCTGGCCGATTCCACTACCGAAGGATTCGGCGCGGCGGACACAAGGAACTCGATGCAGCGTGGTCGAGGTGAAAACCAGACAAAGCGATGCTCCCACCATCACGGATACGTTCGGGAATTCCCGCGTCATCGAAACAGGGGATTTCTTGCGGGCGATTGATATTCAGAAGCATGGCACCGCGCGCATTAAGGCGCGCGACGCATACTGTGGAACACGGCTAAGACAGTTGCGTCAAACCGAAAATGCGCTGAACCCGATGAACAATGACTAACGCACAATGGTTTCTGCTCGTGGGCGGCCTGTTGCTCGCGAGGGGCCTTACTTCCTCGATGCTTAAGCGCCTGCCTGTCACACCAGCCATTATCTATCTGGCGGTGGGACTGCTGGTCGGACCCACGGTCCTCAATGTGTTTCACTTCAATCCGCTCAAGGAATCGGCGCTGCTGGAAGTGCTGACCGAAGTGGCTGTGCTGATTTCGCTGTTTTCTGCCGGCATCAAAATGCCTGTACCGGTAAGCTTCGCCCGCTGGCACCCACCGATTCTACTGGGATCGGTTTCGATGGCTGTCAGCGTCGGGATGGTCGCCGCCTTCGCTTATTATCTACTCGGTCTGCCACTGGGTGCGGGGGTCTTGCTCGGCGCGATTCTGTCACCTACCGATCCGGTGTTGGCGACCGATGTGCAGATCCGTCATCCCGGTGACCGCGACCAGCTTCGTTTTACCTTGACCTGCGAGGCGGGCATGAATGACGGCAGCGCTTTCCCGTTTGTGATGTTGGGGATGGGATTGCTCGGTCTGCACGAGTTGGGCGACTTCGGCCTGCGCTGGGCACTGGTCGATGTGCTATGGGCCACGCTGGCGGGAATCGCCATTGGGTTGATTTCCGGCTCAGCACTGGCCCATTTGGGATGGAAGCTGCGCGCCGGTTCATCCGAGTACACGCTCATGGACGACTTCCTCGGACTCGGCCTGATCGGTGTAGTGTACGGTTTAAGCGTGCTGGTTGATGCGTGGGGATTTCTGGCGGTATTTTTCGCTGCCGTGGCGCTGCGCCAGACCGAACTCAAACTCGCCGGCATCGGTCGGGATTACCCAGATCGGCCGCGATCCAATAGCATCGGACCGGAAGCGGCAAAAGGAAGCCTGGATGACGGGCCACCCCCGACCGTCAGCGGA
>DASQBT010000065.1:0-5377 GCA_035635075.1 Thiobacillaceae bacterium
CATGATCGCCTCCCCGCGCACCAACCCTTATGTCCGCATGGACGGCTGGGAAGAAGAAGCGCAGAAGTACATGGAGCGCAAGAACGCTGCCGCCTAAGCGGGGCACATAGCACGTTTCGGGCGCGGACACTCCGCGCCCGAATCATATTCTGTTGAACAAGAAGAACAGGATTGCGGACAAATCGCGAACCGGCCGGATCCGTACATTGCACTGCAGACAGCGCGGTCGGCGCCGCAAAATTGTCACGCAGACGCGAGGCAGAAGCCGATAGCGGTGTGTTCCAAGCTGGATTCGCCGGATAGCCCAGGCTTCTACAACATCTCCACTACCCAGCGGGTCACCGATGCGGTGGCCAAGGCACATTGCTGGCCCCGGGCTTCGCTGAAAGCCAGATATTCATCGGGCTTCCACATGTCGTAAGTGCGGCCGGTGAACCGTTGCTGGAGTTCCGCACAAGTCACACCGCCGAATTCATTGCGAAAGCGCTCCACCAGTTCCGCGCCTTTCTGGAAGTTGCCGATAAAACGGCCTTTGTCCAGCTTGTTCCGATCGCGGCCGCGTTTGGCGCTCAGGGCCAGGAGCCCCCCGCTCAAAGCCCCGCAAGCGCCCTCCCCACTCAATCCGCCGCCGCCAGAAAGGCCGTGACTCGCCTTGATGGTGGCATCATCAACGATACCCACCGTCTCTTGAACCGCGGCCAGTACACACTGTGGGCAGCAACCGTAGTCGAGTTCGTAGCGCAATGCCTTTTGATAAGCCAGCTGTGCCTTGTGGGTCTTCTCGTCCTGGGTCATGGCGTCACTCCTTGAATATTAGCAAATGATAATACTTCTATCGGTCAGGCGCAACGCTAAATGGGTTCACCCGAAGCTTGAACTCGCGCTTAGCGGATTAGCTCTGCGGGCCTGCCAACATGCCAAACCAGCAAGCCAGGCTCATAGACTTATTCATCCGACTTCCCGGTTGATCTGCCAAGGGCCTTTCCAAGGGTCGAGATGATGTCCATGGGCAGTGGAAACACGATGGTCGACGATTTGTCGCTGGCGATTGCGGACAGGGTCTGCAAGTAGCGCAATTGCATCGCTTCGGGTTGTCGGGCAAGCATTTGCGCGGCCTGCAAGAGTTTCTCTGAGGCCTGCAGTTCGCCTTCCGCATGAATTACTTTGGCGCGGCGCTCCCGTTCGGCCTCGGCCTGGCGGGCGATGGCGCGAACCATGGATTCGTTGATGTCCACATGCTTGATTTCCACATTGGAAACCTTGATTCCCCAGGCGTCAGTCTGGCTGTCCAAAGTCTGCTGTATATCCACATTCAGTTTTTCGCGCTCCGCCAACATCTCGTCGAGTTCATGTTTGCCGAGCACGGCGCGCAGGGTCGTCTGAGAAAGCTGGCTGGTCGCGTTGAGGAAATCCTCCACCTTGATGATTGCCCGTTCCGGATCGACTATGCGGAAGTACACCACCGCGTTGACCTTGACCGAGACGTTGTCGCGCGAGATGACGTCTTGCGGAGGCACGTCGAACACCACGGTGCGCAAATCCACACGCACCATCTGCTGAATACCAGGAATGACGATGATCAGCCCCGGACCTTTGACTTTCCAGAATCGCCCCAACAGAAAAATGACGCCGCGCTCGTATTCACGCAAGACACGCAAGGTGCCGATGACAAAAATGGCGAGCAGAACTGCCAGGCCGGAAAACCCAATATCAAATCCCATGATCATTCCCCTTTCGAGGCTGCGGTGAGACAACAAGTATCAGGCCATCCCTGGCCGTTACCCTGATAGGCAGGCCGGGCGTCAATTGAGCTGCGCTTTGCACTTGCCAGAGCTCACTCTGCACTCGCGCCCAGCATATGTCTCCGGCACATGAAAGCACCACGCCATTGCTGCCGATGAGTTGTTCGCCGCCGCTCACGACTGGCCGTCGACGTGCCTTGAATGCCAGCCCCGCCATTGCCGCGATTGCAAACGCGCTGACGACCGCCAGCGCAATGATCAGCGCAATCGGGATGCCAAAACCCGGGACCTCCGTGTCTATCAGGATCACCGCACCAAGGACAAACGCAACAACTCCACCCAAGCCGAGGATGCCGAAACTGGGCGCGAAGGCTTCCGCTACCATAAATCCGATTCCGAGCAGGATCAGCGCAAGTCCCGCGTAGTTCACCGGCAACTGCTGCAGGGCATACAGGCCGAGCAGCAGGCAGATGGCGCCGATGACGCCCGGAGCAACCATTCCCGGATTGAAAAATTCAAAGAACAGCCCATACACGCCGATCATCATCAGGATCAGGGCAATCGGCGGGTTGGTGATCACGGACAACAGGCTGGCTCGCCAGTCCTGATGATAGTTGACGATCGGCGCCCCAACGGTGGCCAGCCGCACTTCCCCCCCGCTTGCCAGTTTGATTGTCTGGCCATCCAGTTGCCGCAGAAGTTGGGGAACATCGTCTGCAACATGATCAATTACACCGCGCTTAAGCGCTTCTGCCGCTGACAGGCTCACGGCGTTTCGCACCGCCTGCTCCGCCCATTCGGCATTGCGGCCGCGCAATTGGGCCAAGCTGCGGATATACGCTGCGGCATCGTTCATCATTTTCTTTCCCATGGTATCCGCCGGCTTCCGAGACTTGGACTTTTCCTGATTATTATCCGGTTGGGGGGGCGGTTCTCCGCCCAGCCCCGGAACACCTATGGAGATTGGCGAAGCGGCACCGAGATTGGTGCCGGGCGCCATGGCGGCAACATGACAGGCATAGAGAATGTAGGTGCCTGCACTGGCGGCGCGGGCGCCGCTTGGCGCCACAAAGCCTGCCACGGGAACTGAAGATGCCAACACCGCCTTTATGATTGCACGCATGGATGTATCCAGACCACCGGGCGTATCCATGCGCAGCACCACGAGCTGGGCGCCCTCCCGATCCGCGCGCTGAAGGCCACGGGTTACGTAATCCGCCGTGGCAGGCCCCACCGCGCCATCCAGATCCAGAAGCACCACCGGCTTGGACAAGGCGATCGCCGGGGCCAGCCAAAGCACCGACGCCGACGCCAACCCCAGCAAGCACATCGCGCTAGCGCGTTTCATCTATGTTTCCTCTTATCGCGAGTCAACTCATCAGGCGCAAACCAAGAAACAGGGCTTTGCTTCCTTTATAGTGTTATTAGCGTCCGATGCACTACGGATGCTTAGCTGCAATATAATCAAGCAGCATTGGAATTACAGCCTTATAGTCCTGAATTACATGCTTGCCGCTGATAAGCTTCTGTGACACCGCTTCCGTCACAGCAACACTCCCGCACGTCAACATCCCGCCTGGCAGCGGCTCGCGTCGCTGCCAGTTACCTTGTATTCGCAGCCCTCTGGATTTATGCCTCGGACCGGGTGTTGGGTCTGCTCGTGCAGGACAAGGTATGGCTGGCGTGGATAGGCACGATCAAGGGTCTCGTATTCGCACTGGTCACGGCCCTGCTGCTCTATTTGCTGCTGCGCGCCTGGGGGCAGCGCGACGCCGAACACCAGGCGGAGCCGGCTGCGCCGCAATCCAAACGGCTCGTTGCTGTGTTCGCGCTTTTGGCGCTCTTGTTCCCTCTGCTGATATTCGGTGCCGTTCACCTGGAAAGCGCACGCATTCGCCAAGAGGCCCAGGGGGATTTAAACACCATTGCCCAGCTCAAGACCGGCCAGATCGAGCAATGGCTCGCTGAACGGCGGGGCGACGCCGCCGTGCTGATGGCGAGCGATGGTTTCATCGATGAAGTGAACCTTTGGTTTCAAATCGGCGACCACAATGCCAAGGCCCAGGTTGACCAGCGGCTTGAGGCGATGACGCGTGCCTTTGGCTACCAGACGGAACTATTGGACACCAAGCTCCATTCCGGCAACGCCATCCGGCCAGCCACCCTGACGGCTGCCCTGAAAACCCGGCAGGTTCAAATGAGCGAGCTTTACCGGGACAATGCCGGTAGAGTCTGGCTGGATTTCGTGGTGCCGCTTTTCAAGCACGCGCCTAGCCTTCGAGCAGTGGGCGCGGTGGCGCTGCACGCGCCGGCAGGGCAGTTCCTCTTCCCCCTGCTCCAGACATGGCCCACGCCCAGCCCCAGTGCCGAATTCCTGCTGCTTCGCAGAGAAGGCAATAGCATTCTGTTTCTCAACGAGTTGCGTCATCGCAAGAATACCGCGCTGAACTTTCGCCTCCCGCTTGATGCCCCCAACCTGCCGGCCGCGATTGCCGCACGCAGCGGCAGCAAGGCGCAAATCATCGCCGGCCGCGACTACCGAGGCGTCCCGGTGCTGACTGCGGTGCGCCCTGTACGGGGTACGTCCTGGTTCCTGGTCGCCAAAGTGGACGAAGATGAGTTGATGGCTCCGCTGCGTCAACTGGTGGCCTGGGTCAGCATGATAGCCTTCGCTGCGTTCGCCACGGTGGCAGCCGTTGTGATACTGCTATGGCGCCAGCAGCAACGCGCCCACCAGCTTGAACTCCTGGCGCGTACCAGTAAGGCTGTGCGTGACAGCGAACAGCGCCTTGCAGGCCTGGTCGACTCGGCGATGGACGCCATCATCGCCATTGACGATAGCCAGCGGATCGTGCTTTTTAATCCCGCGGCGGAAGAGATGTTCGGGCTCAGTGCAATCCAGGCCCGTGGGCAGCCGCTGGATCACCTCCTGCCCGAGGCCTTCCGCCATGTGCATGCCGAGCACATCCGCGAATTCGGCCGCACCGCCATCACCAGCCGCACCGTGCAGTCCCTGGGCACCCTCTCCGGATTGAGAGCCAATGGGGAGGAATTTCCCATCGAGGCGTCCATTTCTCAGAGTGCCGTTGAGGGCGGCAAGCTCTACACGGTCATTTTGCGCGACATCACCGAACGTAGGCGCTCCGAGGCGTTGTTGCGTGCCAGTGAGGCGCAGTTTCGGGCTATTTTTGAAGTTTCTTCTGTCGGCATGTGCCAGGCCGATCCAAGCAACGGGAAGCTTGTCCAGGTGAATCGGCGCTTCTGCGAGATGACCGGTTACAGCGAAGAAGAACTGCTTGGCAGGCCGTTTCTCGACATTTTGCATCCGGACGATCGGACCCAAAGTTTCGCGGGCTTTTCCCGCCTGGTGCGCGGCGAAATCCCCGAGTATCGGCGTGAAGAGCGCCATAGCTGCAAGGATGGTCTCGTCATTTGGACCGATGTCACGGCAAACGTGATCCACGATTCCCATCTGATACCATGGCGCACCATCGCCATAGTCCAGGACATCACCGAACGCAAACAGGCCGAGGAAACGCTGCGGGCGAGCGAGGAGAAATTTCGTTCTCTCGTCGAGCAGGCGTCCGACGGCATCTTCGTCAGCGACGCCCACGGCAATTACACCGAAGTGAATT
>DASQBT010000066.1:0-3862 GCA_035635075.1 Thiobacillaceae bacterium
GCAGCTTGAGCCGCCGGTGCTTGCATGGTAAGTGCCGCCAGCATCGGCAGGATGCAAATGGTGGTGATCGCCATGGCCAAGCAACGGCAATCATCATTCGTCGTCGTCAGGCGTGCGTGCGGTATATTCCCTGGCTTCGCACATCATTGCGTTGACCACGGCCAGCAGAACGGCCATGGAGACACCCAGGATCCAAGTGAAATACCACATCGGGCTCTCCTCTAATAAGCGGATTTGTCATTGGCCTGAATGAAGGCGGTGGTGACCTTGCCCGACATCACCTTGTACGCCCAGGAGGTGTAGAAGATGATCAGCGGCAGGAAGATCACGGTCGCCCAGAACATCAGGGACAGGGTAAGTTGACTGGACACGCTGTCCCATACCGTGAGGCTGGAACGCGGGTCGGTGGACGAGGGTATGACGAAAGGGAACATCGATGCCCCGGCAGTGGCGATGATGCCCAGCATCGTGAGCGACGAGGCGACGAACGCCGTGCGCCCCCTGCCCAGCCGGGCAGTGAAGAGCGTCAGCATGCCTCCCGCCAGGCCGAGTGCGGGAAAAGCCAGGGTCCATGGATACAGGCGGTAGTTTTCAAGCCAGGCCCCGGCATGCTGCACCACGGTCTTGTCCAGCGGGTTCGGCAGGGCATTGGGATCCACGTGGCTGGTGATGGCAAAGCCCTTGAGCGAGCCCACCCAAAAACCGGCAAGCGCGAACGCAACCAGCGTGAGCGCAGAAAACATGAGTGCGGCCTTGCGCGAGCGTTCGTGCAGCGATCCCTCGGTGCGGATCATGAGATAGGTGGCGCCGTGCGCGGTGATCATGGCCGAACTTACCACTCCCGCCAGCAGGGCGAAGGGGTTGAGCAAAGCCCAGAAGCTGCCGGTGTAGTAGGACATCAGGGCATCGTCGAAATGAAACGGCACGCCTTGCAGCAGATTGCCGAAGGCTACGCCGAAAATCAACGGGGGCACGGCACCGCCGACAAACAGCCCCCAGTCCCAGGTGCTGCGCCAGGTGGGGTTGGCGATCTTGCTGCGATAATCGAAACCAACCGGGCGGAAGAACAGCGCCCACAATACCGCGAGCATGGCCCAGTAGAAACCTGAGAAGGCGGTGGCGTAAACCAGTGGCCAGGCGGCGAAGATCGCTCCGCCTGCCGTGATGAACCACACCTGGTTGCCGTCCCAGTGGGGCCCCACCGTATTGATCAGCACCCGGCGTTCAACATCGGTCTTGGCGACAAAGGGCAGCAGTGTGCCCACGCCCATGTCGTGGCCGTCCATGATCGCAAAACCCAGCAGCAGCACGCCGATAAAGGCCCACCAGATCAGCTTCAGGATTTCATAATCGAACACGTGTTCTCCTTATTAAACCTTGCTGCTTGCCGAGCCGGCGGATGGTGCACGGACGGAACCCTGTTCCCAGTAATAGCGGCCGGTACCCAGGCTGCTGGGACCCTGACGCGAGAACTTGAACATCAGGTACAACTCGACGACCAGCAGCAGCGTGTAGAAGCCGATGAAGCCGGCCAGCGAGCCATAGATGCTGCCGACCGAAAGCGACGATACGGAGAGATGAGTGGGCAGTACACCGTAGATGGTCCAAGGCTGGCGCCCATACTCGGCGACGAACCAGCCCAGTTCCGCGGCGAGCCACGGCAGGGGAATGAACCACAGGGCCCAGCGCAGCAGCCATTTCTTCTCGATGAAATTGCCCTTGATCGAGTAGAACAATGACAGAGTGAAAAGCACCGCGAAGGCGAAGCCCAGTGCCACCATGACGCGGAAACTCCAGAACATGGGCGCCACCTTGGGAATCGTGTCGTCCACTGCCATCTGAATCATTTCGGGCGTGGCAGCGGAAACATTTTCCGTGTATTTCTTGAGTAGCAGGCCAAAGCCCAGATCGGGTTTGTGCGCGTCGAAAGCGGCGCGGACATCCCGGCTGGCGTTACCTTTGCGCAGTTGTTCCAGCGCCGCCACGGCCTGAATGCCGGAAAGAATGCGCCCCCGGTTGATTTCCTTTATTTCCTCAATGCCGGGGATGGTCCGTGAGGTGGAGCGGGTGGCGATCAGGCCCAGCGCATACGGGATGCGGATCTCATAGTCATTGCGCATCTCCTTGTCGTTGGGTACGGCAAATGCCACGAAATCCGCCGGTGCCGGTTCGGTCTTCCACATTGCCTCGATGGCGGCCAGCTTGGTTTTCTGCGCCTGGTTCACCGAGTAGCCGGATTCGTCCCCCAGCACGATCACCGAAAGGGCGGAGGCGAAGCCGAAGGCGGCGGCAATCCGGAAGGAGCGGCGCGCAAAGGCGATGTCGCGGCCCTTGAGCAGATGCCAGGAAGAGACGCCCAGCACAAACAGCGAGGCAGTGACATAGCCGGCGGAAACGGTATGCACGAACTTGGCCTGCGCGTCGGGGTTGAAGATCACCTGGTAGAAATTGGTCAGCTCCATGCGCATGGTGACCCAGGAGAATTCGGCACCGACCGGATTCTGCATCCAGCCGTTGGCAATCAGAATCCAAAGGGCAGAGAGGTTGGAGCCCACGGCCATGAGAATGGTGACCAGCAGGTGTTTGCCCTTGCTGAGCCGGTCCCAGCCAAAGAAGAACAGGCCGATGAAGGTCGACTCGAGAAAGAAAGCCATCAGGCCTTCGATGGCCAGTGGGGCGCCAAAAATATCGCCCACGTAATGCGAGTAATAGGCCCAGTTGGTGCCGAACTGGAATTCCATGGTGATGCCGGTGGTGACGCCAAGGGCAAAGTTGATGCCGAACAGCTTGCCCCAGAACTTGGTCATGTCCTTGTAGATCCTCTGACCAGTCAGAAGATACGTGCCTTCCATGATGACCAGGATCCACACCAACCCCAGGGTGAGAGGAACAAACAGAAAGTGGTACAAGGCAGTGACTGCAAATTGCAGCCTTGAAAGGTCTACAAGAGTGTCTGGGAACATATTGGCTCCGTTATCGCGCTTGTGTGGGAGCGGAAGCAGGCTGTTTCAGCACGGCTTTCGCCACGCTGTCGGGATCGAGCTTTGCCTTGGTCTCAGGCCCGAAGAAGGCGTAAGCAATTGCGCCGATCACAATCAGCTTCACAACCAGAATCACGGCAATGTCACGTACAAGCGGGTGTCGGAATAGCGGTCCCATGAACTGCCCAGCGCGTCAGGCGAATGACCCGGCAATGTACGCAGCGGTCGTGCCGGAAAAGAAACGCAGGCTTAAGCCGCGTGAAACAAAAGACATACTCGTTACGAGCGATCGAGTCCTTGGTTGGAACACCCATGATATGCCAAAATTCAAATCCAAATATGGCAGGCACGTCAAATTTGGCATCCAAGCATGCCTCTCCCTGGTATCCAGGAGTTGCGCAACACACGCGACCGCGCGAGCATCTTGGCGGATGGCGAAGCGATCCTTGCCAGGCATTTGCCGAGAGCATGCCCCGGCTGTCTCGAAGAAGACTTTGTTCCGCAAGCCGGAGGGACTGGATGACCTATCTTAAAAGGCTCTCCATCACTGTTTTGCTTGGGTTCGCCCTGCAGTTTGCCGCGGTCGCGTTTGCTGATACCGAAACCTACATTCTGTTGCAGGATTCGCCCCTGGCCGGGTTTCAGTTCCATGAAGGCAAGGCCTTACGGAGCGAGATGAAGGAGGGGGACGCCCTCACCCTGGCGCGCGAGCCGGACAATCAGTATGACCCGAAGGCGATCCGGGTCGAGTGGCGCGGGCATAAACTGGGGTATGTTCCGCGCCGGGAAAATCTCGACTTGGCACGGCTGATGGACAACGGCCAACAACTGCGTGCACGCATCACCCGCATGCAGCAAGCCCGCAATCCCTGGGAACGCAT
>DASQBT010000067.1:0-22358 GCA_035635075.1 Thiobacillaceae bacterium
CCCTGCAATGTTCCCGCTGAGTCCTGATGCAGGGCGCAGATTCCGCCCGTGCCGCATTCCACCAGCCAGCCGCCCGCTATGCCCGGTGCAGGCGAAAGAACTGCAAGCGGATAGGACGCTGTCTTGACCATCACCGGCATGGCGGGATAGCGCACTTCGGTCGGCTCGCCCGCCAGGGTGGCGGCCAAGGCGCGGGCCTGCTGCATGAGGGGTTGAACAAATGGCAGCACGAAGCCTTGCACTTCCGCGCAATCCCCAATCGCGTAGATATCCGGGTCGCTGCTGGCCAGCATCCGGTTGACCGTAATGCCGCGCTTGGCGATCAAGCCGGCAGCTTGCGCCAGGGCCGTTCGGGGCTTGAGGCCGATGGCGGACAATATCAAATCACCTTCCAGCGCGTCGCCATTGTCCAGTACCACACGCAAGGCCGATGTGTCCTGCTCAACGGTCTGAGCCCGGCGGCCGAAATGCCAGCGCACGCCTTTTGCTTCCAGGGTCGCGGCGAGGGCCAGGCCCATTTCCCTCGGCACCAAACGCCCTAACGGCCAAGCACCCAGATGGATCACGTCCACTTGGTAACCGGCATGCGCAAGATCATGGGCGAATTCGCAGCCGATCAAACCGCCGCCGAGCAGAACCACGCGCTTGCTGTCAGCCAACGCGGCGCGGAAGCGGCTGTAATCTCCTAGATCGTTGACGCTCATCACCCGGTCGGCGGCATCGCCCGTCAGGCCGTGGGCAAAGGGGTCTGCACCCAAGGCCAACACCAGCCGCGAATAGGCGACGTCACCCTGGTCGGTGCGCAGCGTCTTCCGCGCGCGCTCAATGGCTGTTACCCGGGTATGCGTGCGGATCTCGATGGCCAATTCAGCGGCCATTTTCTCCGCACTGGCCGAGGCGAGCTGCTCAGCTGTCTTGCCTTGCGCGAGTGCATTGGACAGGTTGGGTTTGGAATAGTACGCCCCGTCATCTGCCGTGATGAGCGCAAGCGGAAATTCCTTGTCGCGCTTGCGTATTTCGCGCGCCAGGGTGTAGGCCGCCAATCCTGAGCCGACGATGACGATGGGGTGCATGATTATCCTATGACTATTCGTTTACACAGAGTGAACGGGGGAAACAGTTGGGAAATACTGGAAAAAAAACCTCTGATCCAACTGCCCCCTGCGCTTTTGGCCTTCAGGCTGTTTCTACCAGCCGCATTTCGAAATCGCCCTTGGTCACGCCACAGTCCGGGCACTCCCAGGATTCAGGCACATTTTCCCAGCGGGTGCCGGCCACGATGCCATGATCCGGGTCGCCCCTGGCTTCGTCGTAGATGTAACCGCAAACGATGCATTGCCAGACTTTCATGAGGTTTCCTTTCGTCAATTCAGCGCCGCATTGCGGCATTCTTTAGACCCCTGTCCCATCAGGAGAGAGGTCCGGGGTGAGGTGAGTACAGTCTGATTCAGGCCGCTAGCCTATCCATGCGCGCCCGGTAGTGGTTAGCATGCTTTTCTTCCACTTTGGCCAGCGCGGCAAACCGCTTGGCCGCTTTTTCCAGCACGGCGCGGAACTTCTCCGCATGTTCCTTCGACTCGCCAATCTGTTGCTCCATTTCCGCCACCGCGTCCATGCGGCCCTCTTCCATCGCCGCGTGCCGGAACCTGGGGTACATTTGGGTGTACTCGTAGGTTTCGCCCTCGATTGCGTATTGCAGGCATTTGGCCGGGCTCATGGTATCTCCCGCAAACAACAGTTCGGCGTGGCCAAAAGCGTGCAGGATTTCCTGTTCGGCCGTCGCCTCAAATACTTGCGCGGTTTCCTCGTCGCCCATCGCGCGGCATAATTTGGCGAAGTAGCGGTACTTGGCGTGAGCCATGCACTCGCCGGCAAATGCTGCTTCGAGGTTCTCGATGGTGCGGGATTGAATATTGGTTGCCATGATCGTTTGTCCTTTCAGTTGCCTATAGCTTCGTGCTGTCCACGGATGCAACTTTACGGGTGGGCAAACGATAGGTCCAATAGATTGTTACGATTGTTGCGATAGTACGTGACTATTTCCCTCGCCCGGGGCGGATCTTTTCCACGCAGCTCAGGCTGGCGGCAAGCACTGCCTGACGCACGGCTTCGATGGCGCGTGGCCGGGGAAAACTCTTGCGCCACGCGAGGCTGACAATCCGGCTGGGCACCGGTGGGCTGAAAGGCCGATAGCTGAGCAGGCTGTCGGACGCGGTGTGGAGTCGAGTGGCGGTGCAGGGCAACACGGTGATGCCCATGCCGGAGGCTACCATGTTCCGTATGGTTTCCAGCGAGCTGGACTCCAGGGTCTTTTGCAGGCCGTTCACGGCCGAGCGGTTGAGGGCCGGGCAGGCCTGCAGCACCTGGTCGCGAAAGCAATGGCCGCTGCCCAGCAGGAGCAGGCTTTCCTGTTCCAGGTCCACGCTGGCGACGGACTTCTTTTTCTTCCATTCGTGGGCTGCCGGCACTGCAACTAGAAAGGGTTCCTCATACAGGGGCAGGGTCAGCAACGCCAGATCTTCCACCGGGGTGGCGATGATCATTGCATCCAACTCGCCTCTCTTGAGTTTTTCCGTCAGCACCCGCGTGTAGTTTTCTTCCAGCAGCAGGGGCATCTGCGGCGCTTGCCTGTGCAGCTCGGGTATCAGTTCGGCCAACAGGTAAGGGGCGACGGTGTAGATGGCGCCGAGCTTCAGCGGCCCCTGCAAGTCATCCCTGGCCTCAGCCGCCAGATGCTTGATGCCCTCGACCAGCTCGAATATCTGGGCCGCCTGTTCCGTCACCCGCTCTCCGGCCGGGGTGATGCACAACTCTCCACCCCCTCCGCGCTCGAACAGGATGACGCCCAACTCGTCTTCCAGCTTCTTGATCGCGACCGAAAGCGTGGGTTGCGATACGAAGCAGGCTTCCGCAGCGCGGCCGAAATGCCGTTCCCTAGCAACGGCCAGGACATATTTGAGTTCGGTCAGGGTCATGGAATAGCCGGAAGCTATCGGACAGTTTAAGAACAAATATTAGAAAAGCCTAGCTCATGAGGTTTAAATGAAATCGTCCCGGAGAGGGATATCCATTCAATCCATGAGGAGAGCGCCATGTCCAAGTGTCCCGTCATGACGACGTATGCCGGCATTCCCGTGCCGGACAACCAGAACAGTGTCACCGCAGGCCCGCGTGGCCCGGTGTTGATGCAGGATTTCATGCTGCTGGAAAAGATGGCCCATTTCAACCGCGAGCGGGTTCCCGAGCGTGTAGTGCACGCAAAGGGCGCGGGCGCCTACGGCAAGTTCACGGTCACCGGCGACATCAGCCGCTACACTCGCGCCAAGATATTCTCCAAGCTCGGCAACCAGTGCGAAATGTTTGCGCGGTTTTCTACCGTCGCCGGGGAGATCGGCTCAGCAGATACGGCGCGCGACCCGCGCGGCTTTGCGCTCAAGTTCTACACCGAGGAAGGCAACTGGGATCTGGTCGGCAACAACACGCCGGTGTTCTTCATCCGTGATCCGTTGAAGTTCTCCGATTTCATCCATTCGCAGAAGCGCGATCCCCGTACCGGCATGCGCGACAGCACCATGCAATGGGATTTCTGGAGCCTGTCGCCCGAATCGCTGCACCAAGTGACTTGGCTGTTCGGCGACCGCGGCATCCCTGCGAGCTATCGCCACATGAATGGCTACGGGTCGCACACGTACAGTCTATGGAACGACAAGGGCGAACGCTACTGGGTGAAGTGGCACCTCAAAACCGTGCAGGGCATCAAATGTCTGAGCAGCGAGCAAGCTGCCAGGATCGCGGGCGAAGACCTCGACAACCATCGGCGCGACCTGTTCGCGTCCATCGAGTGGGGCGACTTCCCTAAATGGCGAGTGATGATACAGATCATGCCCGAGCACGAGGCCGAGTCCTATCGTCTGAACCCTTTTGACCTGACGAAGGTGTGGCCGCATGGCGACTATCCGCTGATCGAGGTCGGAATGATGGAATTGAACCGCAATCCGGAGAATTACTTTGCCGAAGTGGAGCAGGCTGCATTCGAGCCATCGAACATGCCGCCCGGATTCGGCGCATCACCCGACAAGATGCTGCAGGCTCGCCTCATGTCCTACCCGGACGCGCATCGTTACCGCATCGGCATCAACTATGGCGCACTTCCGGTCAACAAGCCGCGCTGCCCGGTGATGCACTACCACCGCGATGGACGGATGCGTTTTGACGACAACTTCGGCGGCGCGCCCAACTATCAGCCCAACTCCTTTGGCGGGCCGGTGGATGATGCACGCTACACGGAGCCGCATTTGCGGATTTCTGGCGAGGCAAGCCGCCATGATCATCGCGTGGATGATGACTATTACAGTCAGGCCGGTGCGCTGTATCGGCTGATGTGCGAGGAGGAAAAATCGCGCCTTGTTGCCAACTTGGTCGTCGCCCTGAACTCTGTGCCGCGCGACATTCAGATGCGTCAGATCAGACACTTCCACAAAGTCGATCCGGAATATGGCAGCCGGGTGGCGCAGGGCCTGGGCATCGCCTTGGACGACAGGCTAGGAAAGGCCGCCTGATCTGTGGTCCATTTGTTCCCGACCCGCGCAGAATAGGCTAAAAAGAAAGATAAGGAGAAGATCATGAAGTTCAGTTCTCACAGCGCCCTCAAGTTGCGCAAGCGGCAACGGACCGTGGAGGAAGGCCTTGTATGTCCAGTGACTTTTCCCGGCGCTCGAAAATCATCCCGGGTGATGCGGGCGCTCGCCATGTTGGGCTTGGGTTTGGGAGGGGTGTCTGCCGGAGACGATGAAGAAATTCGGGGCATCAGGTAGATGCGATCGTGGAAGGAGATTGGACCGCCCAAGTCACTTCGCCCAGCGTCTGCGCGCAGATGGAGGAGGGAGCGCGATAACGCGCTCGCGTGCTGATCGAGCGACGGCCGTCAGGTTGCGTGGTGGTCTGGCGCCGCCAAATTTCAGCCCGGACAGCCTGGCACCCGGTCGCACCATCTGGTAGGGATGATCAAGTCAAGACCTCGTCTCAGAACGCAGCGGCGACCTACGGCAAGATGGCCTGTTACTCGGGCGTCAGGGATGTCGAGCCCGGCGCATGCTGGAAGGTATCCCACACCCATAAAGAGGGACGCAGGCCGACGGCGTGTGCAGCCGGCCACAGGACGTGACGGTTTGAGCAACGCCCTCAACTGCCGGGCGGGAGAGTTTGCGTTTCAACCCTCGTCGTAGCCTTCGCCCGTCGGGTTGTCGACCAGATGGAAGGGATGATCGATCGGCGTATCCAGATATTCCTGCCGCGTCTTCTCGGATTCGAAGTAGATCGTGACATTCCCGTCCACGATGAAGGGGTGGCCGGAGAGGTCGTCGATTTCGTTTCCGGTGATCGGATCGATGTAGGTCAGCATCTGGTTCGGTTCGTGCAGGCGCAAACTCTGGGTCCGATCACGCGGCAGCGGGTCGGTGGCAACGTAGTTTGTGGCATCGAGCTGATTGACAGCGGCGCCACGGCTCATGGATTCCATTGCTGACTCCTTTCGGCTGCAAGACCGAGCTATTGGGTGGTTCTTTTATAGACCATCATGTCCGCTACAAACATACAACGGAAGCAAGGGATTAGGGCCCGAATGGGTGGTTAGTGGCACACACCGCGCGTTAGAATGGCTGACTGCATTGCATTCCGGAATTTGGCATGAACATTCACGGCACGCCGAGCCGAACCATCCGCCCCTTGCCCGGCCATAACGGCGTGGAGATCATCGACCAGACGCTGCTGCCGCATCGCTTGGAATTCCGCACGCTGCGCAGTCTGGATGACGCGGCGGAGGCCATTTCGGCTATGCGGGTGCGGGGCGCGCCGCTGATCGGCGCCACGGCAGCCTATGGCGTCGCCCTGGCCCTGACGGAGGATGCGTCCGCAAGCAGCGTGGAATCGGCCTGTACCCGCCTGCTGGCCACCCGGCCCACCGCGGTGAACCTGCGCTGGGCCCTGGAGCGCATGCAGGGCCGCCTCGTGCCGCTTCCCGCTGAGCGGCGCCGCGAAGTTGCGTGGCTCGAGGCGGCCGCGCTATGCGACGAGGACGTGACGCTCAACCAGTCCATCGCCCGCCACGGCCTCGACCTTATCAGGCATCGATACGAACAGCGGTCGAGCACCGTCAACATCTTGACCCACTGCAATGCCGGCTGGCTGGCCACCGTGGACTGGGGCACTGCGCTGGCCCCAGTCTACGCGGCCTTTGATGCCGGCATTCCGGTGCATGTGTGGGTGAGCGAGACCCGGCCGCGCAACCAGGGCGCGGCGCTCACGGCATGGGAGCTGGCGCAGCACGGCGTGCAGCACACGGTCGTCGCCGACAACGCGGCCGGCCATCTCATGCGGCATGGACAGGCAGACCTTGTCATTGTCGGCGCGGATCGCGTTGCGGCCAACGGCGACGTGGCCAACAAGATCGGTACCTATCTCAAGGCGCTTGCCGCCGTGGACAACGGCGTGCCTTTCTACGCGGCGGTGCCCGGTCCAACCATCGACTGGCGGCTGGCCGATGGCAGCGGCATTCCGATCGAGCAGCGCGCCGCTGCCGAAGTCACGCACATCCCGGGCTTGACGCAGGATGGCATCGTAGTAAGCGTGCGGCTCACGCCGGAACAAAGCGACGCCGCCAATCCAGCATTCGACGTCACCCCCGCGCGTCTCATAACTGCGCTGATCACCGAGCGGGGGATGTGCCCGGCCACGTGCGAGGGCCTCTCGCAGCTTTATCCCGAAGCCCGGCCAGACGTCCGCCGGACCGCATGAGGCGGGCGCCATGAACGAGGTCGAGCTTCGAGACGCGTTGGCCGGGGCAGCCAGGCAGACAGTGAGCCACGGGCTTAACCGAGGTTCATCCGGAAATGTCAGCGTCCGGCTGCGGCAGGGCTTTCTCATCACGCCCAGCGGCCTGCCCAACGGCACGCTGGTACCCGCCCAAATGGTGTTTGTGGACATGCAAGGACACGCGGCCAGCAGCCTCAAGCCTTCCAGCGAGTGGCGCATCCACCGCGACCTCTATCGCGCGCGGTCCGAGATCCATGCATTAGTGCACGCGCATTCCCCCCACGCCGTAAGCCTGTCCTGCCTACGCCTCGGCATACCGTCCTTTCACTACATGGTTGCCGCCGCCGGTGGCAAGGACATCCGCTGCGCCGGATACGCCGCGTTCGGCACCCAAGCCCTGTCCGATGCGGTGTTGGCCGCGCTGCAAGATCGTCGTGCCTGCCTCATGGCCAATCATGGCCTGGTTGCGGTCGGCGCCAGCCTCGATGCCGCCCTTGCATTGGCGGTGGAAGTGGAGGAACTCTGCGCCCAATACTGGCGGGCGAAGCTGATGGGTGAGCCGGTGCTGCTGAGCGACGCGGAAATGGACGAGGTGCTGGAGCGCTTCAAGGCCTACGGCCAGCGGGGAGCCGATCAAGCGAGTTATTAGTAGCCGCTCTTGATAGGAATGCATGCTCTCAAGCCGGAGACGATCAAAGCAACCGACGGGGCGGTCTGATTATCGGCCTGATTACAACGTGAACGGACGCACACGGTCAGGCAATATCCAAGCATTTGGCTAGACTGCAGCTACGACAACGTGGCTCCGAAGGGGCCATATCAGCAGCATAAAAAGGTAGCCGTCACTGAGTGGCGCGCAGTTTGCGGTGCGGTTACCCTTCTCAATTCTCAAACAGTTATTGGTACGATAATTGAAAATGGTGATCGCCCACCCATCCCGCCCAGTAATATTCAGGACTATATAATCTCCAACTACGCATCTATGGGGAGTATGGGCGATGACGAATCCGGTGGGAAATGGCGAACCATCTAAAAGCGTGGCGAAAACATTCGGAGCATATGGGCGCAGTATTTTCCGTTGGCTCGCGGATTGCGCATCGGGTGGACAGAAGGCGTTGCAGGCGAAGTCGATTCCAAGGCGGCGGCAAATGGTCGTGCCGGAAGAAATGCGCTGCCTGGCGAAGGCCATAATGGTCAGGCTGGGAATCCGCAACTTAATTCTTTGCCGCGATCTGGGCGGCGTTCCACGGGCTTATTCCAACCAGTCCACCGATAGGACAAAGCTCATGCGCTTCGCCATTATCATGGTCGCGTTCACTTCACTCGCTGCCCACGCTGATACCCCACTTGAACTGAACATCTACGGGCTATCCCATCACTGGGACCGTGCAGAGGCCCAAAGACTTCACACCGAACATGAAACGAACCCCGGCCTTGGCTTGCGCTACGAGCTGGCTCCGCATGAATGGTGCGCTGCCCCGTTCGCCGAAGGCGGCATCTACAGTGATTCCGGTGCCAACACCACTTATTACGCCGCTCTCGGCTGCAAAGGCCTGAAGCTAACTGACAGTATCCGTCTGGGCGCGGGTATTGCCCTCATGCAGAGTGAGACCTATAACCATGGCAGAGCATTCGTTGCCCCGGTGCCTTTGCTCACTTGGCAGATCTCTAAGGTCACGCTCAACTTTATCCAGTACCCGAGAATCGATAGCCTGGGCATCATCAACACCACGGGGCTTTATATTTCCGTCCCGCTCCCCTGATCCACCTCATCGTCACCGGAACCTGTCAGCAGCCGCCAGGCGTACGTCGAGCCCCGAGCGTCCGAAACCAGTCTGAAGTGGGCCCTGGTTTTGAATAGCGGAATGGCCGGCACGTCGCGGCAGTTGAGACGCAAGCGAGCAACTTTAATCTGGTGAAGTTCTCGACCATTACGGCGCCGCACAGGCTGCCAAGTCGCCGATACGAAGATAGCAGCACCGTCGGCACTGTGGCGCTTGCGTGCACGGCCATGTCGCAGCGGCCACCTCCACCGGGGGGGCATGACCAACAAACGCCCCGGCCGCGTCGGCGATTCGCCGCTGATCGGCGCGGGCACCTACGCTGACGACCGCAGCGGCGCTGCGTCGTGCACTGGCAAAGCCGAGATGATCATCATCCGGATTGCTGCCGCCCACGAGTCTGCGCCCGCATGGCGTACGGCTCGTGGACAACGCTTGAGGACGCCACGGACGCCGTGCTGAATGCCTTGGGAGCGATCAAGGGCCAGGGCGGGCTGATCGTAGTGGATCGTTCCGGAAACCTCTGCATGCCCTTCACCACCGACGGCATGTATCGCGGCTATGCGCGCGGGGCCGAGGCGCCGCACATGGCCATCCGCCGAGAATCATCAACTCCCTGCGCGTTTTCGCCCAAAAAAGGGAGAATCATTGCAGTTCGTATCTGCGTTCGCTCCGCGAGTTGCTCACGGAACAGGTTGCTTAAGCTGAGTATGAGCGCTACAACTTAAATGCGTCGCCGACAGGCGAAATCTAGCGCGCCCATCAAGAAAGGAGACCGTCATCATGGAACCAAGAACGACTGAAAAACACCCGACCGCTGGAACTACCGGGGGCGGACAGATCAGCCTTACGAAGACTTCCTTCGCCAGGCTGCTCGATTCCGTCCTCTATCCCAACCCCAATGATCCCGGCGATCCGAACAATCCATTTGGTCCATTTGGTCCCGGTGGTCCTGTCATGCAGCGGTTGTTGTGGGCCATGCTCAATCCACAGCCGCTACCGCCTGGACCAGATCCCTACGCGAGGTTCTCGTGGGCCGCTCTCAACCCACAGCCGCTGCCGCCCGGGCCGGACCCCTACCGCTCGGCGTTCGCCGCGCGTGGGCTGATTGATCGCGGCGTTGCACAACAGCAATTCGCCGAAGTCCTCGGCACGGAACAATCGCAGCGCAGCATCATAATCATCGGCGGACACATTCAAGACGCCGTTGACGATTGGTGTGGCACGCCCACGCCTGGACACCACGACCCGCGACCCCATGCCGTGGGGCTGCTCGCCGCCGGCGCGCAGTTTCAGAAGGCGGCAGATACGATGAGCAGCAACCCGTTGCAATCGGTCTTCGCCTTCGCCGCTGAGAAACTGTTCAAGGCTGGCCTGTCCCGATTAGAGGGTCATTCCGAGAGTCACTCGGCCTGAACGCTTCATTGCCAAGTCGCGTCACCCTCCATCTTCGAAGCCTCGACGCCGAGACCACCCGGCCGAGAGGCTGCATGAAGGGAGGCAGGCGCGTATCGCGTTACCGGATTAGGTGAATACCACCCGGACCGAACAACCCGAGCAAGCCGATAATGATCAAATAAATTGCGACGATGTAATTCAGCAAACGCGGCACGACCAAAATGAGTATGCCGGCGATCAACGAAACGATTGGGGTAAGGCTCAAAGTCATGTGCATGCTTGTCTCCTTCGTATTCGATTATGAAGGGGAAGGCCTATTCTCACACAAAACGCTTCTGCAAGAAGACCAAGTATTTCCCAAGCAACGTGCGCGATTTATTGGCTAAGCGCGAGCGAGCCTGCGCTCGCTGGCAAAATTACGCTCGCGTTTCTGTCATCGTCATCGGTTAGCGGGCCGGACCAGATGAACCCCGATTGCCCTGCCTGGGCTTGCAAGGGAAGGTGACGATCAAGGCCCTAATGACCAGATCGTCACCCGAATGATCCCAGAACTGCGGATTGCTTTCGACAAATTTTATAACCATGGTCTCCAGTTGCCCAAGCTTTACTCCATCCGGCATGCAGAGCAGTGATCCCAGAGAATTGTCTACGACGCCTTGAATGTATCCTTCAAATTGTCCAACCTCCTGAGGGTCAGTAAGTCGGGCATCGCCCGTTTCTGATCTTGCCACGGCTTCGCCCCACTCACGCAAGTCATTACCACTCACGAACCCGGCAGAGGCAAAGGCTGGAAGCGAGAGAAGCAACAACGTAATTAGTGTCAAGCGCTTCATGATCGTCACCAGCCTTAGGGCAAACCTATCAAAGTCCAGCCGAAAAACAGATCGCGAATGTCCAGCCAACAAGCGGGGCAGATTGATCACGGCGATGGCCACAACGAATCCTCTGGAGCAGGCAGTTACATAGCTCACTATTGGCACAAAGCGACAGGTTCGTCTACGCTGGGACGGGAATTCGATACTCAAATCGTTGAGGCCATCAAACATCTGTTTGACACGCTTAGATCGCACGAAGTGAGCGACAAGAACCCATTGGGGGATCGTTCGGTGCTAATGCCGGGCGCATGACAACCCCGCCGTAACGGGCAAGAACGACTTCATTGCCCCATTGTCTGTCTGCGATTACTCTATTTACAAGCAAGCTGCCAACAAGCATTTCCTGGCCGAACCTCCTATTAGACCCTATCCTTCCAATGTCCTACCTGAATGACCCCCGCGTCCTGTTCGCCGCCGAGCGCACACTCCTAGCCTGGAACCGAACCGCGATCGCTCTCATGGGCTTCGGCTTCCTGGTTGAACGCTTTGGGTTGTTCCTGCATGTGATCCTGAGTCGCAAGGTCGAACCCCTGCACCGAGGCGTATCGCTGATCATCGGCGTGGCATTTATCCTTCTGGGGGTCATTCTGCTGGTAGTTTCAGTCCGGCAATTCCGTCGCGTGGTCGCCACCCTGGGAACCGGCGAGATCCCGGCTGGCTACTGGGTCAACGGAGCCATGTTCACCAACTTGACCATTGCCTTGTTTGGACTGGTACTGGCGGCCTATCTTGCCTTGGTCTGAACCAATTTGCCTCAATCGGTTCCGTCTGTAGTGCAGACGGCACCGGACTTGGCTTGTTTGGGCAATATTCCGAACTCATCCGCGTAAGGCAAATCAAACAAACGTGCTTTCGGAATCCGGGAAGGAGGAGGGATTGTGGTTAGAAAATTTCTTGCCTGCCTAGTCGCCACATTTAGCTGGCAGGCGCACGCGGCGCTAAACGTCGGTGACAATGCCCCGGATTTCACGGCCAAGGCCACCATTGCGGGCAAGGAGTTCATCTACGTCCTGCACGACGCCTTCAAGTCCGGTCCGGTGGTGCTGTATTTCTACCCGGCGGCCTTTACGCCCGGATGTACTGTTGAGGCGCACGACTTCGCCGAGGCAGTCGATAGATATAAGGCGCTAGGGGCCTCGGTCATCGGCGTTTCGCATGACCCCATCGACATCCTGAAGCGCTTTTCCGTCAGCGAGTGCCGAAGTAAGTTCGCTGTTGTAGCGGACACCGATGGCGCCATCATGCATGCCTACGATGCGGTCATGTTCCTGGCGCCGAAATATGCCAGTCGCACCTCCTACGTGATCGCGCCGACCGGCAGGATTCTGTATGTCTACAGCAGCCTCAATCCGGATAAGCACGTAGCGAACACGCTTGCCGCACTGCGCAAGTGGACATCTGGAAATGACCGGCCACACCATGACTGACGTAGGTTCTTTCGCATCATGAGCGGCCATAAATGATCAGCCTCGCAGGTAACGCTTTCGTCCGCCGTGTTGTCAGGCATCGAGGAAATTCATCTTCATTTTGCCAACCCTGCTCCTTGAGGCCGGTCAGCTGGTGCGAATCCATAACGGACGTTGTCGACCAGATCTCCAGCCGCAGGTTCGGCGGGATAGGGGCCGATAGCCCCGATTATTTCGAGTGACTGCTGAGTCGAGTGTCCTTGCTTCTAACGCAATAGCGGCGCAGATTTTCGGCGAACCGGTTTTTGAATGTACTGTTACGAGAACACCGCATTCATTCCTGAAGCAGGTTCCTCGCCCAAGTCAGGATCGGCTGCAGGCGCGGCGGCAGCAGCGTTTCAGCCTCGTTGATCTTTACCCAGCGCCATTCGTGATGTTCCGGGTGTCCGAGTTCAGGCGAGATTGGCAGGGTGATATTTTCTTGCCTGGTCTCGGCCAGATAGTAGCGCGCGATCTTGCCCTGGCCGTAGGGTGCGGTTTCGCAAAACGCTTCGCCCCAACGAAAGACGAGGTCGGTGATCGAGGCTTCTTCCGCGGTTTCGCGGACCGCTGCATTCAGCGGCGTTTCATCCGGCTCCACCCGGCCTTTGGGAAAATCCCAGGTGTGCCAGGCGCGCAGCACCAGCAGGCGCCAGCCAGCGTTTTCGCGGCGGACGACAACCACCCCTGCGGAGAAGGCCGTGGGCGGGGTGTCGGTTGGCGTGTCAGGACGGGACATTGATTAAAGCCAGAAACAAGATTGAAATCGCTGGACCGCCACGGGGCTACGCGCTTCGCGATGACAACGCCTGCGGAGCTTCCTTCGTGTTCAGTAATCGCGCAGCGCGAAATTCTGGAACTGGCCGGCAATGTCACGCCCCAGCGATGCCAATGAACGCTGGCGTGCCATGTTGCGATTCAGGAATTCATCCTCGCAGCCCTGGGCGCGGAAGGCCTGGATGGCATAGTGCCTGACTCCACGTTCTGCGAGGTCATTGGCCAGCGTCTGAACCGTTTCGTCGTCAAGCAGGACCGGGTGCACGGTAGTGCGGATTTCATGTTCCACGCCTGACTGCAGAATCAGATCAAGAGATGCAAGCGCCCGATCGCCGCTTCGTGGCGCGCCAGTGATGCGATCGTAATCTGCAAACGGTGCTTTCACATCCATGCCCACCCAATCCAGGAGCGGCAGGACAGTCGCCAGCCGCTGGGGATACATGCCGCCGGTGTGCAGGCCGATGCTAAAGCCCAGTTCGCGCACCTCGCCCATGGCATCCGGCAGGCCCGCCTGCAGCGTCGGCTCGCCGCCGGAAAACACCACCCCGTCAAGCAGGCCGATACGGCGGTGGAGCAACCCGAGCACGGATTCCCAACTCAGCTCATGCTCGCCCCGCGCCGGAATCAGGCCGGGGTTGTGACAATAGCAGCAACGCCAGGGGCAGCCTTGGCAAAACACCACGGCCGCCAGCATGCCGGGCCAGTCGGTGGTGGAGAGCGGCGTGAAGCCGCCTATTCTGAGCATGGGTCGCTTACCCCAGCTTGCAGCGGCCCTCGACAAAGAAGCGCCGCTCCTGGTGCTCGCTCTGCTTGCCCTTGTTGAAGCTGGTCACCGGGCGGTGGTACCCCATGACGCGGGTCCATACTTCGCAGCGGGTGCGTTCTTCGTCCTTGAGGGTTACCGCGTTTTGGAGGGCGAAGGGAAGGGTCATGTCGTTCATTCAAGTCTCCTTTGGTTGTAATCAGGCAGCAGCGCTCTTGCGCGCCAGGGCCTCTTGGTCGCAGCTCGGACAGAACTCGTGCTCGCCGGCCAGGTAGCCGTGTTTGGGGCAGATCGAGAAGGTAGGGGTCACGGTGATGTAGGGCAGCCGGAAGCGCGTAAGCGCCCGGCGCACCAGTTTCCTGCAGGCGTCCGCGGAGGAGATGCGTTCCGCCATATAGAGGTGCAGCACGGTGCCGCCGGTGTACTTGCGCTGCAGTTTATCCTGCCGCTCCAGGGCCTCAAATGCATCGTCGGTGTAGCCTACCGGCAGCTGAGTCGAGTTTGTGTAGTAGGGTGCATCCTGGGTGCCGGCCTGGAGGATGTCCGGGTAGCGCTTGCGGTCTTCCTTGGCGAACCGGTAGGTGGTTCCTTCGGCCGGCGTGGCCTCCAGGTTGTACAGGTGGCCGGTCTCCTCCTGGTAACCGGCGATACGGGCGCGGATGTGGTCCAACAGCTGCACGGCAAAGCGGTGGCCCCATTCAGTGGTGATGTCGTGCTGGTCCGCGGTGAAGTTGCGCAGCATCTCGTTGACGCCGTTGATGCCGATGGTGGAGAAGTGATTGCGCAGGGTGCCCAGGTAGCGCTTGGTATAAGGGAACAGGCCGTTGTCCATCAGGCGCTGGATTCCCTTGCGCTTGATCTCCAGGCCGTTGCGCGCCATGTCGAGCAGCGCATCGAGGCGGCGCAGCAGCCCGGCCTCGTCGCCCTTGTATTCGTAGCCCAGACGCGCGCAATTGACCGTTACCACGCCTACCGAGCCGGTCTGCTCGGCCGAGCCAAATAGGCCGTTGCCGCGCTTGAGCAGTTCGCGCAGATCGAGCTGGAGGCGGCAGCACATGGAGCGGATGTGGTTGGGCTTCATCTCCGAATTGATAAAGTTCTGAAAGTAGGGCAGGCCGTAACGCGCGGTCATGGCGAACAGCCGCTCCGCGTTTTCCGACTCCCAAGGGAAATCCGGAGTGATGTTGTAGGTGGGGATGGGGAAGGTGAACACCCGCCCCTTGGCGTCGCCGGTGGTCATCACCTCAATATATGCGCGGTTGATCATGTCCATCTCGGCCTGCAATTCGCCGTAGTTGAACGGCATTTCCACGCCGCTGATGACCGGCACCTGCTCGCGCAAATCCTCTGGGCAGGTCCAGTCGAAGGTCAGGTTGGTGAAAGGCGTCTGCGTGCCCCAGCGCGAGGGCACATTGAGGTTGTAGATCAGTTCCTGGATGCACTGCTTGACCTGATCGTAATCCATCCCGTCGTTGCGCACGTAGGGCGCCATATAGGTGTCGAACGAAGAGAAGGCCTGGGCGCCGGCCCATTCGTTTTGCAAGGTGCCTAAAAAGTTGACGATCTGGCCGACCGCGGAGGACATGTGCTTGGGCGGCCCCGCCTCCACCTTGCCAGGCACTCCGTTGAGTCCCTCGTGCAGCAGAGTGCGCAGCGACCAGCCGGCGCAGTAGCCGGCCAGCATGTCGAGATCGTGGATGTGGACCGCGCCCTCGCGGTGGGCTTCGCCCAGTTCGGGCGGATAGACATGGTTGAGCCAGTAGTTGGCCACCACCTTGCCCGACACATTGAGTATCAGGCCGCCAAGCGAGTAGCCCTGGTTGGCGTTGGCGTTGACGCGCCAGTCCTGGCGCGACAGGTATTCATTAATCGAGGCTTCCACGTCGACGACCGTCCTGCGGTCTTCACGCAGTTTCTTGTGGGTCTCGCGATAGACGATGTAGGCGCGCGCCGTTTTGAGGTGATTGGCTGCAATCAGACTCTGCTCGACCACATCCTGGATGCTCTCGATGCCGGGCGGCGCACCGTGAAACTTGTGGATCAGCACTTTCACCGCCTGCGCAGTCAACAGATCAGCTTCGGTTTCGCCAAACTCGCCGCTGGCCTGTGCGGCGCGCAGAATGGCCGAGCGTATTTTCATCGCGTCGAATATCGCCCTCCGTCCGTCGCGCTTGATGACCTCGCGCGGCAGCAGCATATCCACTGCTCTATCCATTGCTATCTCCCGGATGCTCAACATTTAGTGAATCCAGGCTGTTAACCATACAACATGTTGTGGGCAAGTCAAGGGGAATTACAGGTGCCATTATCCCGATATAATACATCACGGCATGATGGAAGCTGCTGTACGCCTGTCCTGAAGGAGCAATGCAATGAGCACCATTTTGGAATTCCTGGGAACCGATCACCGGGCCTGTGACGATCTATTTGCCGCCTGCGAAGCAGCCGTGGCGCAACAGCATTGGGATGAAGTGCGAAACCTGTTTGAGCGGTTTTGCGCGGCCATGGACGGTCACCTGGCCATGGAAGAGCAGATACTCTTTCCTGCATTCGAAGCCGCGACGGGCTTCAGCATGGGGCCGACCAGGGTCATGCAGATGGAGCATGATCAGATGCGCGAACTCATCCAAGAGATGGAAACCGCGGTTGCGGCATGCAATGAGCGCCATTATCTTGGATTGTCGGAAACGCTCAACATGCTGATGCAGCAACACAACCTAAAGGAGGAAGGGATGCTCTACCCGATGTCCGACCAGGCGCTAGCGGCAAGCAAGGACAGCCTCATTCGCGAGATGGAGACAATCGGCGGATGAGCGATGAAGTCCTCATCGATGCGCGTTGGCTGGAGCCGCCCGGGCCGATGGAAAAGGCCCTGCAGGCCCTGGCTGGGCTGCTGCCCGGCCAGCAGCTCCGGATGCTGCTGCACCGCGAACCCTATCCGCTTTACGCCATCCTGGAAAACAGAGGCTACACGCACGACACAGTCATGCAGCCGGACGGAAGCTACGTGATACTGATCCAGTCGGCCAAGTCAGCTTAGGACAACCACCATTGTGCCGAATGCAGGGGTCAAGCCCCGGAAAAGCAGGGCAGTGTCAGCATCCATCGTGGCGTGAGCATGCAGGCCGGCCTCTCCTTTGAACAGGCGCCCCCTTTCTCCGTGCCCTTGCGGTTCTTCGTCACCGCGCCTTTATTCTTGCTGGCCGGCGCAGTGCTGCTCGTGCTCGAGCCCGAAACCCTCGCCTCGCGCTGGACGCTGCAGGCGCTTGCTCTTGCTCATGCATTGACCCTCGGATTTCTCGCCACGGTGATGCTGGGCGCATTGATGCAGATGCTGCCGGTGGTTGCCGGCGCGGTCCTTCCGGCGCCCAGGCTGGTCGCCGGGTTCACCCACTTGCCCTTGGCCACCGGAACGATCACTTTGATGGCAGGCTTCATGGGGGCTGGCGCCGAGTGCTTCGGCGCGGGTATTGTCCTACTTGGCGTCAGTTTCGCGATGTTCCTCGCAGGGGCGGGAATAAGCCTGGCACGCGCCGCCGGCAACATCACGGTGCGCGGGATCCAGCTTGCCCTGGTGTGTCTTGCCTTGACCGTGGCACTAGGTCTGGCACTGGCTGGGAGGCGTGCAGGTTTGTGGGGGCTGCCCGAGGCGCAGGCGGCCGCCGCAGCGCATCCGATCCTGGGGCTCGTAGGTTGGGTACTACTACTGGTCATCGGGGTGGCCTATAAAGTGGTGCCCATGTTCCAGATCACACCATCCTATCCTCCCCGCCTGTCACGCTGGCTGACCGGGACGATCTTCATCCTCCTAATCATCCAGTCCGGGGCGCTCCTGCTGCCCAAGACCTTCGATCGAGCCTTGAGTGTGTGGGCAGAATTCGGTCTGGCCCTGGCCATGCTCAGCTTCGCCGCCGTCACCCTGCATCTCCAATCGCGCCGGCGCCGCAGGCTGCCCGACATTACCCTGGATTTCTGGCGCGCCGGCATGGGCAGCCTGATCATCTGCGTGGCCATCTGGCTGGCGGGTCAGCTCTGGCCTGGCTGGGCCGAAAGCGAGAGCTATCCTCTGCTTCTCGGGGCGATGTTTGGGTTTGGCTTCGCGACCAGTGTGGCCAGCGGCATGCTCTACAAAATCGTACCTTTTCTTGCCTGGTTCCATCTTCAGGCCCAGCTGCAAGCGCGCGCGGGAACCATCCCGAACATGAAGGAAATGATTGCGCAATCCCGGGTGCGCGCCCAGTTTCGGCTGCACCTTGCTGCCTGCGGGTTGCTGGCCGCAGCCACGGTCTGGCCCCATTGGCTGTCGATTCCAGCGGGGATCGCTATCGGGCTTGCGGCGCTGCTGTTGGAGGCCAATCTGATTTCGGCCGCGCGGCGCTACCTGCGACATGGTGGACGATTCTGATGTCCCGCGACGTCACCCTCGAGCATTGATCTTCCCCGTGGCCACGAGGGTTTTCCCGCTGTCATCTGGGCGCCGTATGCGTACAATTCTCTTCTGGGAAGCAGATCGAGGTCTGGCAAAACGCTGTGTGGGCTCGCCATGGCGCCGCGCGGCGGCATTCCGTGGGGCGTGGGATCACGCGTTGCGGCGCCGCACGCGCAAGCGCCGGTTAGCTCCGTCGACGAACACTATTTGAGGATCAGAATGAAACGCGTGGATGATTTCCGCCTGCGCTTCGGCAAGCGGGAACTGGTGCCGATTGTGATCGGAGGTATGGGGGTGGACATTTCGAACGCCGAGCTGGCCCTCGAAGCGGCGCGCTTGGGCGGCATCGGCCATATTTCCGATGCCATGATACAGACGGTGTCCGACCGGCGCTTCGACACGCGATTTGTCAGCGACAAGCTCAAGCAATACAAGCACAACGTCGCCAGCAGCGACAAGTCATCGGTGCAGTTCTGCCTCAAGGCCCTCGAAGAAGCTACTCGCAATCACGTGGGCCGCACCATGGAGGCCAAGCGCGGCGACGGCATGATCTTCATCAACTGCATGGAAAAGCTCACCATGGGCGCGCCGCGCGACACGCTGCGCAGGCGCCTGAGCGCCGCGCTCGATGCCGGCATCGACGGCATCACCCTGAGCGCCGGTCTGCATCTCGGCTCGTTTGCGCTGATCGAAGACCATCCGCGTTTCCGCGATGCCAAACTTGGCATTATCGTTTCCTCGTCGCGCGCGCTTGGGATGTTCCTGCGCAAGAATGCAAGGCTGCAGCGGCTCCCGGATTTCATCGTGGTCGAAGGGCCGCTGGCCGGCGGCCACCTCGGCTTTGGCCTGGACTGGGCGAAGTACGACCTGCACACCATCGTCGCCGACGTCCTGGCGTTTCTCAAGACAGAACATCTCGACATTCCTGTCATCGCCGCCGGCGGTATCTTCACCGGCAGCGACGCGACTGCCTTTCTTGAACAGGGTGCGGCCGCCGTGCAGGTCGCGACGCGCTTCACCGTCACCAAGGAATGCGGCTTGCCGGACACGGTCAAGCAGGAATATTTCAAGGCCCGCGAGGAAGACATCGAGGTCAACACGCTCTCACCGACCGGCTATCCGATGCGCATGCTCAAGAACAGCCCCGGCATTGGCGCCGGCGTTCGCCCCAATTGCGAGGCGTATGGCTACCTGCTCGATGCCAAGGGCAACTGCGCCTACATTGATGCCTACAACCGCGAAGTCGCTCTGCACCCGGACGAGAAGAAGATTTCAGTCAAGGACAAGACCTGCCTCTGCACCCACATGCGCAACTTCGACATCTGGACTTGCGGCCAATATGCCTGGCGCCTGAAGGACACCACGCGCCGCCTGCCCGACGACACCTACCAACTGCTCAGTGCGGAACACGTGTTCCACGATTACCAGTTCAGCACCGACCAGCACATCGCGTTGCCCGCCTAGAGCGGGGTGGGACATGCCAGCAGGCGGCGCGAAACTGCTCGTGCATCTGTCGGCTGAGTTCAAGCTCAGGGCAAACCGGGCTGTTTGCCAGTCACGCAGGGAATTGGGCAATCTGGGCATGTCTTGCTCGGTGTGACGAACGCGAGCCCCCGCGATAATAGTTGACTACTTTAGTCGGATATTGGTGTATAAAGAAAGCAGGTCAACCGGCAAATTTGCCGTTACGTGCCGTGCAGCACCTACTGCGCAAAGGAAACACCATGCGAAACGTCCATATCGACCATCAGGGCAGCGCCCTCAATTTTCAAAGTGCGAGCCTGCTCGCCAAAGGTATCGCCAGGGAAAATCAGATGCAGGATCCCACCATCATGGCTTGGCATCAGCACAGCAGCGCCATGCCTGCCTATTACGACGGAGCCAATCCCGATACCTGGTGGGAAAAATACGGCGCCGGCAACGGCGGCAGGCTGGAAGTCAGGGTGGGGGATGACTACCAGTTCGTCATGATGGACGCGCGCGGCTACGAAACCCTGGGCGACGTGCCCTTGCGCAATCTGTCGGATGGCCATGGCAATCAGTATCTCTGCCACACCTCCATGTTGGCCAAGGATGCCAGCATGCCCACCCTGGAGGCTTGCGCCCTGTTGGATGGATGGTTGGCAGATCAGTACTGATGCCGCCCAGGGCAGACGCCTCAACTGGCAGTTATCGGCCTTGCGATTGCGTCGTCCCGGAGTTGCCAGCTTGAGCAGGGCGGCGAGCGGGAACTTTGTCGCTGAAACACGTAGGAGGCGAGACATGGAGAAAAGCTACGTTTCAGAATTCACGGTTTTCATGAACCACTATTTGGAAGAACATCCGGAGGTGGTTGAAGACCAGCAGCGCGGCTGGAATATCTATTGGAACCACGAAGTCGATTTTGAAGAGTTGAAGGAGGCGGAAGAAGATCGGGTACCGGATGACAGTTACGGTTTTAACCCGGTTCCGCATTCCGTGGTTCATCATTAGGACAGCGCTCATTTATTCGTTGCCACGCCTCATCGCGTAGGGTGCGTTCCACGCCCCATTTGCTTGGTGCGTGGAACGCGCCCTACCTGGCTGGGTTCGCAAGGACGCCAAGCAGCGGGCACGCGCGTTCGGAGCGGGTAAGCTATCCTTCATCAGTGATTCCCCTGTTGCCCAACGTGTTGTTTCTCAAGCTGAGCTGGCTGGAAATCCAACCCTGTTGATTGGACAGACCCCATGAACGCCGCCCTGCTGGTCCTTAACGCGGGCTCGTCGAGCCTTAAGTTTGCCGTTTACCCGGCCGATCGAGAGGCCAACGGCGACCCGCTGTGTCGAGGCCTGCTGGACGGGATCGGAGGTTCCGGGCAGCTGCGCGTGTTCCCGGCCGCGAACGCCCCTGCGAGTCGCGAGTTGGAGAAGTCGGAGCAGGACGTGGCGGCGGAGGACCACCGCCACGCATTGTACCTCGTGCTCGACTGGCTGGAGCGAAATTACGCCGACCTGAAACTGGTCGCAGCCGGCCACCGGGTGGTTCATGGCGGCATGCACTATTCGGCACCCGTGATGGTGGATGAGGCAGTCCTGGGCGCGCTGGAATCCTTGATTCCGCTCAGCCCTCTTCACCAGCCTCACAGCCTGGCAGGCATCCGCGCCTTGGCGGCGTTGCGGCCGGGCCTGCCCCACGTCGCGTGCTTTGATACTGCCTTCCACAGGACCATGCCCGATTTGGCGCAACGCTTCGCCCTGCCGCGCGAGCTGGTCGAGCTGGGCATACGCCGCTATGGCTTCCATGGCTTGTCCTACGAATACATCGCCGCCCGGCTGCCGGATTATCTGGCGGATGGGGCCGACGGCCGCGTTGTGGTCGCCCACCTGGGCAACGGCGCCAGCCTCTGCGCCATGCGGGGCCGACGCAGCATCGAAACCAGCATGAGCTTCACTCCCTTGGACGGCATCCCCATGGGCACCCGCTGCGGCGCGCTGGATCCCGGCGTGCTCCTCTACCTGATGCGCGAACAGGGCATGGACGAGCCGGCCTTGTCCAATCTGCTGCATTACCGTTCCGGACTGCTGGGGCTTTCGGGCCTGAGCGGCGATGTGCGCGAACTGCTGCATAGCGACCGGCCCGAGGCCGCACAGGCCCTTGACCTGTTTACTTATCGAATTGCCCAGGCAGTGGCCGGACTCGCCGCTGCGCTGGGAGGACTCGACGCCCTGGTGTTCACCGCCGGCATCGGCGAGCATGCAGCGCCGGTGCGCTTGGCCATCTGTCAACGCCTGGATTGGCTGGGCCTGAGCATGGACGAGGCCGCCAACGCCCGCCAGGGGCCGCGCATCAGCAAGCCGGACAGCCGGGTTTCCGCCTGGATGATCCCTACCGACGAGGAATCCGTCATCGCCCGCCATACCAGAGCCTTCATCGGCCACGATGCCCGGTGAGCTGGCCGTAGCGTCTTTTCGCTAGGCTATACTTGGCGCTTCCCTTGATTCATGCAGGGGCGTGGCACCCCTCATCAATAAGGAATGCTCATGGACACCTCCGTACGCACCTTCCTGCCTGGCGACCCGTTGAGCGCCGATGAACTTAACCTGATCCACGCTTACTGGCAG
>DASQBT010000068.1:0-4665 GCA_035635075.1 Thiobacillaceae bacterium
GGTAGAACTCCAGTTGGGCAGCCTGTTCGGCGGCGCGCAAAACCTCCCAATCCAATTTCGAACGCAGAAAGCTCAGTTCCGCGTTGGGGTCGGGGATGGCTGCGCGCGAGGCAAGGTCGGCAAACCGCTCAAATCCGCTGAACTCCTGGCGCCGCCCCTTGGTCACTGCATCGCGCAGGCCGGGACCAAAATCACTGAAAAACAGAAATGGAGACGGCGCAGCAAACTCCTCGCCCATGAACAACAGCGGAATGGAGGGCGCAAGCAGCACAGTTGCCGCACAGGCGCGCACCGCATCCGGGCGTGCCAGAACGTTGATCCGCTCGCCGAAGGCGCGATTGCCGACCTGATCATGGCATTGCAGAAATGCCACGAATGCTTGGGGCGGAAGCTTGCCACTGAGTTCACCGCGCGGCTGATGGCTGCGCCAGGCGGAAACCTCGCCCTGGTAGGCGAAGCCCTCAGCCAGACAGCGGCCGACATGGCGGACCGGTGCATCCGCGTAATCCGCGTAGTAGCCGTCAGTTTCACCGGTGGCAAGCACATGCAAGGCGTGGTGAAGGTCGTCGTTCCATTGCGCGTGGTAATGCCTTGGCTTGCCGGCCGCATCGCGCGACAGGTATCGGACTTCGTTGGCGTCGTTCTCCAACACCAGGTGCACGTGGCGTTCGGCGTCGAACCGCTGATGTACGCGCTCGGCCAGCTGCGTCAAAAAATGCGGGGTGGAGCGATCGAAAATGGCGTGTACAGCATCCAGCCTCAGCCCGTCCAGGTGGTACTCCTCCAGCCAGTACAGCGCATTGTCGATAAAGAAATTGCGCACCACCTCGCTGCCGGGCCCGTCAAAGTTGAGCGCGGCGCCCCACGGGGTGTGATGCCGGTCGGTGAAGAACGGTGGTGCATACAGATGCAGGTAATTACCCTCCGGGCCGAAATGGTTGAACACGACATCAAGCAGCACCATCAGACCCCTTTGGTGGGCGCTTTGCACCAAGGCCTTGAAATCCTCCGGCCGGCCGTAACTGCTATCGGGCGCAAACAGCAAGGCGCCGTCGTAACCCCAATCGCGCTTGCCGGGAAAATCCGCGACTGGCATGAGTTCGATTGCGGTAATACCCAGGTCGGCCAGGTAGTCGAGGCGCTGGCCGACGCCGGCGAAGCGCCCCTCGGCCGAAAACGCGCCAACATGAAGTTCATAGATGACCGCTTCATGCCATGGCCTGCCGCACCAAGCCGTGTCGCGCCAGTCGAAGGACCGTGGATCAATGACCTCGCTCGCCTGGTGCACGTCATCCGGATTAAACCGCGAGGCCGGATCCGGTACGCGCATCTGCTCGCCAATGGCAAAACGATAGCGGCTCCCCGCACCGGCGTCGCTGGTGGTGAGTTCGAACCAGCCGTCACCGGCCGCCTGCATCGGCAGCAGGCGTTCGTGTCCGCCTTGTTCGAGACTCAGCGCGACTGCTTTACATGCCGGGGCCCAAAGGCGAAAACGCACGCCTTGGGATGTGAACTCGGCGCCAAATGGCATGCTGTGCATTCGTTGCATGTGGTGACCCCGTCATTCTCCCGGCGCGATCCGTGGCACTTTTTGCGGCCTTGCCCAGTCTGCTCGCGATACGCCCGATGTCGCAGCCATCGCCGCACGTCGATTAATGACAGAACGGCAGCAATTCCCGAAAGACCCTGTTCTCTCCTGCGTGGTGGTCTGCTTCATGAAGCCAACGATTTCCAGGCCTGTCACCCGCGACCGACACACGCGGCCAAGGCTTGGGCCGCGCCTAATTCAGCATAGACAGCCTTTTCAATAACTCATGGGCATGAGGCGAAACTCTGCAGCCGGACCTTGGTCCATAACGCGAGGAGGCCCTCTCATGAGCGATCAATTCCTGTTGCAAAAAGGCTTCGTGATCGCGGGGTCGGATTCGGTGATCCACATGATTCGTTCCGGATCGCTGTGGCCGATGGCGTTCGGCCTGGCCTGCTGCGCCGTGGAAATGATGCAGGCCGCTGCCTCGCGCTATGACATGGACCGCTTTGGCGTGATGTTCCGCGGCAGCCCGCGCCAGTCCGATCTTATGATCGTCGCCGGAACGCTATGCAAAACAAGATGGCACCCGCACTTCGCAAGGTCTATGACCAGATGGCCGAGCCCCGCTGGATGATCTCCATGGGTTCCTGCGCGAATGGAGGCGGACCCTACCATTATTCCTATTCAGTCGTGCGCGGATGCGACCGGATCGTGCCAGTGGACGTCTACGTGCCGGGCTGCCCGCCCGCGGCCGAAGCGCTACTCTACGGAATAATTCAACTGCAAAACAAAGTCGATCGCCGCAACCTCATCGTCCGTTGAGGCGAAGCCGAATTCTGCTCGTCGTCTCAAACAAACAACGCGTCAGGGCATGACATCAGCTACGGCAGCCAAGCGAATCCGTCATGAATTGCCGCCCGTTGACTCATGTCGGTTCAGCACGAGCTTGCCATCCTTGACGGAGATGCGATCACCCGGATCGTAATCCATGGTTACCACGTCTTGCTTGTCGCCCAGGCGATAGGTGACCCTATAAGCCACGACCTTTTGCTGGCTGTCATACACCGTCTTGCAGCGGGTTTGCCGTGTCGTTTCCGTGTTCGAATCCTGCATGTTCTTCTGGATGCGGTTGCCAGCGTACCCGCCCGCCGCGGCGCCGCCGATGGTGGCCAAGGTGCGGCCGCTGCCGGCACCGATCTGATTGCCGAGCAGGCCACCGAACAACGCACCTACGGCAGTCCCGGCGATGCGGTCACGATCCCGCACCGGCGCCTTGTGGCTAACCGCTAAATCCCTGCAGACTTGGCGCGGCGTCTTGACGGTCTGAAACATTGGTTGCGCATTCAGAACATCGGCATAGGCGGGCTGCCTGTGGGTGGCCTGGTAGCCCGCAATGCCCGCAACTGCGGTTACTGCACCTGCGCCCACCAAGACGCCGGTTAACATCGATTTGTCCATGATTGACCTCCATACCCGAGTGTCCCCAGCGCGCCCATATGTGGCTACAACTTCGAACGATGACTCAAGCCAAAGTTCTTTGGCCCCGCACGGGCCGGCCCGCACGTCCTTCCAACTCGGGCCGCCCGCTGAAGCATGTCAGCCCGACAGCGCTTTGCTGCACTCCTCCATGTTCAACTTGCCGCGATGGCCGACATCCGCGCTTTTGAACAGCTTTTTCGGCTTTCCGGAAGCCCTGAATTCAGCCAAGCTGATGTAGCCATCCCGGTTCTTGTCCAAACGCGCGCATACAGTGGCGCTTTTCCCCGGCATGATTTTTTCGGCAGGCTCAGCCGCCGCCGGGGATTGTGCGCCTGGGGATTGGGCGCCAGACTGCGCGCCCGGTGCCGGTTCGGTGTAGGCGCCTGGGTACTGGGTGCCGGGCGGCGGCGTTCCCGCTGCCGGTTCGGTGTAGGTCTTTCCGCTATCCTGCGAGGCGGAATAGGCCGGCGCCCAGGCATAGGCGCCAAGGATGCCCGCGACCAGCATGGCCGCGGCGGCAGTAGACTTAGGTGCTTTCATGACTTAACTCCTTGCAAAAATTACCTAAAGAAAAAGAAAACAAACGGCCTGCTGGCCGCAAGCTTTCCTTGCAACCGCTGTGCCAAGCGGGTTTTTGCTTTTCCGGACAAGATCTTGGACCAGGATTCGCGAGTGAGGAACAAGCGCTTGGCCAATCCTGGCGCTTGATTTCGTCGCGGCTTCCCGACGCATTTTCCTTGCCGAACCTCAACCATATGATTGACAAACGGAAATCACGTCGCTGGCCGGCGACGTGGACAAATACGCCGCGTCCCGCACCTCTGGCGCCGTGCGTTCAGCAACGAGGCCAGAGGCTACGCTCGGCTTACTTCGGCGGTGCAGAACCCGTATCGGATCCGCCCTGGGCGGGAGGCTGCGCCGAGCTGTCGCTTGGCGGCGGAGAAGCCGGAGCGCTTGGGGACGGCGCCATCGGGGATGCGGCTTCCGGCGACGGGTTCGTCGTGGACCCCGAGGTCGAAGGCTGAGGAGCCATCGCATCTGGACCCGAGGTAGGCGGGGGACTCGTCGGCTCTTTCTTGTTGCATCCGGCAACGCCAAGGGCCAGCAGCACGGCAATCATGACACTGTGTTTCATCTCATCTCTCCTTGATAACAGTTACCGGTACGCGGCTGCCGGTACTCAGCCACACTGACAATCAGTGCAAACTTCCCTAACAAGGCGGGTTCCCGTTGAAAGCCGACAGGATCGAGCATGACGCCCAGTCGGTATGCGGCCGGGACGACGGCCCCGCCGCTCCTACCTGATCAGCAGGCCGTTATGGACGCTCACCACGCCCCCCACCGCGCTCGCCAGCCCGATCGCATGACTCGCTTGCGCGGAGGACTTAACTTCACCCGAAAGCTGGACAACCCCATCTTGCGTTTCCACCCGGATGGCCAGGTTGTCGAGCAGGTTGTCCTTCAGCAACCGGGCCTTCACCCTGGCGGTAATCCACGCATCATCGAAATACTTGCCGGTCTTGATTCGCTGGTCGATGGACCTGGCCTTGATGAATTCATCCAAACTCAGCCGGCCATCCCGATTGGCGTCTGCCTCGCGGAATGCGCGCCCATCTCCACCTTGGGAGATGAATTCCTCAAAGGAAACATGGCCG
>DASQBT010000069.1:0-2504 GCA_035635075.1 Thiobacillaceae bacterium
CGGCCAGCGTTTTGTGGGGACGATTTGGGATTGGCTCTCTCCGTTTTCCGTTCTGGTCGCCGTTGGTGTCGTGGCGGGATATAGCCTGCTTGGCGCTACCTACCTGATTATCAGAACCGAAGGTACGCTGCAGCGCCAATGCGCACGCCGTGCCAAAGTGGCCGTGCTTTGCACGCTTGCGGTTGCCGTCGGCGTCACCTTATGGACGCCCTTCCTGCATAGTTATATTGCGGCCAAATGGTTAAGTGCAGAGTACCTTGTCTGGCTGGCCCCCCTGCCGTTGTTGGCCACTTTCTGCTTCGGCATGCTCTGGCGCGCCCTGAAATTACCGCAGGAACGTTCACCGTTCTTCTGGAGCCTGGGCATTTTTGTTGCGTCTTTTGGAGGGCTGGCGGCAAGCCTATATCCTTACCTGATTCCGCAAGCACTCACCGTGGCGCAAGCCGCCTCGTCTCGCGATACGCTGATTTTCATGCTGATCGGCATCGGAACTCTGCTGCCGGTGATTTGGGTCTATAACGGCTATCAATATGCAGTCTTTGGGGGCAAGGTAAAAGGCCGTGGATACCGCGACTCCACCTGACGCGGAGACACAAGCGTCGCATCGTGTCAGTTCAATCCGACATTTGTTCGGCGCATTCCTACCGCATTTGGCGTCTGCACGCTGCCATGGTTTTGTTCCAGGCGTCAAATGTTTGTGGGAGCGTTCCCCAGTACACCAAAATGATTTCTGGTTGTCCCTTTCGGAATGTGGACGGTGTGGCCAGGGGTGGTCGCGAGAGCGAAGCTTAATGGCCCTAGTCCATCATCGCCCCCATCATGGCGCCGGCTCCCGGCAACTTCATCACGCGCGGTCTACCTGCAACAAGTGGCCACAAATGGAAGGAGACAATTTGTCCCCGGCGATACCGGCCCATCGCCCTCTGGGGCTGTCCGCACAAACATGAGTAACTTCAAAGAGCGACTTCGTGCGCTGTCACGCGAGAGGCTAAAGGGCATTCGCCGCGGCATCGAGAAGGAGAGCTTGCGCGTACAATCAAACGGAACGCTGGCGTTGACGCCCCACCCGGCCGCGCTCGGTTCCGCGCTTACCCATCCACATGTCACCACAGACTTTAGTGAAGCGCAGCTGGAGCTGAGGACGGGCGTGCATGACAGCGTCGAAGCCTGCTTCGATGAGCTGACCGAGATTCACCAGTACGTCTGCCGCGCCATCGGTGACGAACTTCTCTGGGCAGGCAGCATGCCCTGCATCTTGCCGACCGACGAGACCATTCCGATCGGCATCTATGGTGCGTCCAACGTAGGCCGCGCCAAAAGCATCTACCGCATGGGACTGGGGCACCGCTACGGCCGCCCCATGCAGATGATTTCCGGCATCCATTACAACTGGTCGATGCCTGGACTGTCGACCGAGGCTTACTTCGGTTTGATTCGAAACTTTCGGCGCCATTCCTTCCTGCTCCTGTATCTGTTCGGCGCCTCGCCGGCAGTCTGTTCGACCTTCGTGGCCGGCCGCCAGCATGACCTGCAATCGCTGAATCCCCATACCCTTTACATGCCATACGCCACGTCCCTGCGCATGGGGCGGCTCGGCTACCAGAGCGACGCGCAGGCTTCGCTGGCCGTAAGTTACAACAGCCTGGAGAAATACGCGGCATCGCTGCAGGACGCGCTCACCCGACCCTATCCGGCCTACGTGGCGATTGGAATCCGTGATCTCGGGGGTGCCTACAACCAACTGGCCACCAGTCTGCTGCAGATCGAGAACGAGTTCTACAGCACCATTCGCCCGAAGCGGGTGATCTTCCCGGGCGAGCGTCCCTTGCATGCGCTTCGAGAGCGCGGGGTGGAATACGTCGAGGTGCGGTGCATGGATATCAATCCGTTTGTACCGGTCGGCATCGACACCCAAGCCATGCGTTTCATCGACCTGTTGCTGCTGCACTGCCTACTGACCGATAGCCCCCCGGATACGCCCCAGGAGATCGAGGCACTTGGGCAGAACCAGCATCTTGCGGCCGCGCGCGGGCGTGAGCCGGGCCTAATGCTGAATTGCGGCGGCAATAAGGTGGCACTGGCGGAATGGGGTACTCAGGTACTGGATGAGTGCTTATCGATCGCCGTTGTGCTGGATGCCGTGTTCGGCGGCAGCGGCTATGGCGATGCGCTTGAGTCAGCGTTCACCGGATTGCGCAATGCCGATGAGGTGGCGTCCGCGCGGGTTTTGGCAAAGATGGCAAGTGATTTTGACAACTCTTTTGTTCAGTTTACCCGGCACCGCTCCGAACTGACTAGAGATGCGATCATGAACCTGCCCTTTCCCTCAGACAGAGAGGATTATTTTAGGCGCCTGGCGCAACAATCGTTCGACGAGCAGAATACGATTGAGGCAGCGGACACAGTGCCCTTCGAGACCTACCTCGAAGGCTATCTTTCTGCGTCTTCATTGGGCAGGTGAACCTACGTTTCACCCAAATTATCTACCCCTTTGCCGCATCGAA
>DASQBT010000070.1:0-13251 GCA_035635075.1 Thiobacillaceae bacterium
AAGAAGTTCAACATGCTGTATTTTTATACAGTAGATGGCCATTGGCAAGGCGCATGCTTGGATCAATCAGCCTGCGCCCTCAATCCTTCCTCCCGGCTCGCTTGGGTATCCTATTCCACGCAAGTTGGTTCAATCATGGGATGATTCTGGGCTGGCATTGTGAGTACCAAAAGTGCCCGGCAATCAAGCTGTCTCATGCGGCAAGCGGCGCGATGCACTCCGCATCATCGTTCTTCACGTTGTTGACACGGGCAGCGACTGGATAGGACGTCAGTTGCTCAGGGGAAAACGGCTTGAGCAATTCCTGCGCCCTTGCATTGCGCGCCAGCCATCGAGCGTAATCGCCGGGCGCCAAAATCACCGGCATGCGATCATGCAACTCAGCGACCAGCGTGTTTGCATTCGTGGTGATGATGGTGCAGGTTTCCACAGCCTGGCCGTGCGGGTCCACCCAATGCTCCCAGAGGCCGGCCATGGCAAACGGCGCATGGTCCGTCATGCGGATGCAGTAAGGCTGCTTGCGTCCAGCCACATGCTTCCACTCGTAAAAGGCATCGGCCGGTATCAGGCAGCGGCGGCGCAGGTAGGCGCTGCGGAAGGCCGGCTTGTCCGCCAGCGTTTCTGCCCGGGCATTGATCAGCTTGACGCCGATCGCGGAATCCTTGGCCCAGGACGGGATCAGACCCCACTTCAGCAAAACCAGTTCACGGCCCTGCCCCCTGTCGCGCACCGCCGGGATCATCTGGCTCGGGGCAATGTTGTAATGAGCCGAGAGTTCCGGCACCCACAGCAGGTTGAATCGCTGCGCAATCACCTCGGGAGGAGAAGTCAGGGCATAGCGTCCGCACATCTCAGGAATCTCTAATCAACGTCCGCGTGGCCGCGCGCAAGGCTGCGGAGAGCAAGAAGGTTCATCGCGTCTTTCTTTAGCAAATCCGGGTTGATGAGGTAGAGGTTGGCAAATTGCCAGTCGCCAAGCCATGCTATGGCTTCCATGGCGAAGCCTACGGCCTCGCTAATTCTGACTGAGATCAGCACTCGTGCGTGCCAGGGCTCGCCCGGGTAGCGCCTGGAAGTCAGGCTGATGACGAATTCGGATTTGGCCGGGACGTAATTATCATGCGTTTTCGGCTGTGCCCAATTCCGGCCGTCTTGTCCTTGCGGCCGTCAAGACCTTGCCATGACCATCCATGACACGCCGAACCGGTCAGCGACCATGCCGATGCGCGAGGAAAAGAATGACTTGGCCATGGGCATCTGCACCTCTCCGCCGTCACCCAGCGCGGCGAACAGGCGTTCAGCCTCGGCATCATCGGCCACCGTGAGCGAAAGCGAAAAACCCTGGAAGTTCGGCTGCCCCAGACGACGCCCGTCGGAAACCAGCATGATCGTGTCGCCGATGCACAGGCTCGCGTGCATTACTTTGTTCTCGTCGCCGTGCGGGGCCGCGCTAGGTTGATGGGGCTCAGGATTGTCCCTGTATCGCATCAGCGTGGTTACCTCGGCGCCAAGCGTGCTGCGGTAGAACTCGATCGCCTCTTCGCAGTGGCCATCGAAGTACAGATAGGGTTGGACTTGCATGGCATCTCCTAATTAGGCCGTCACTGCAAACCGCGCGATGTCAAGCCATCCCGGCCGAGCGCTCGGCCAAACGCCCCAAGCTATGGTTCGGGCCGTCGACGGCTCATATTCCCTTGACCACCCGGTCGCGCTCAGCGGCAGACGGAAACCGCATCCGCGTGGTCAGCCGGATGTTGCCCTCGTCTTCTTCGAATTTCACCCTCACCTCAAGACTTACGGGCTCGACATTCTCGCTGCCACGACGGTAGTCCAGCCGCTTGGACCTGATAAGCTCAAGATAGCCGATTTTATGGCGGCCGTCCGGGCCGTGCATGACAAACCGCCAGACATCGCCCGGCCTGACGTCCATCGTCGACGTTATCGTGACAAAGCCACTCGCCACCACTGCGCGAAGTGGGCGGAATCGGTGCGCGCATCGAACATGAAATCGCGCGCACATTGAACACACCCGAGATCAGGATTTCACGATCCTCCCTTTGCACGGCAGAATCACGTCTGCGCTGATTAAGCGTCAGGCAGGTGGAAATGTTTCAACCGCGGGTCCTTTATCCAAGACAATGTTATCCGTTATTGATTAGGTGATCAGGTCTGCCTGATTTCATGACCAACCTATCCGTATTGCGCAATTGAGCGTGAGCCTGGTGACGTCTGAATCCCGCAGGTCTTGAACTGGTTATTGATGATTCGGGGAGTCAACATGAAACAGCCCTCTCTACCGCTCGCCCTGTTCCTCGTACTGGCGGCGCTCTGTGTTGCGCAAGAAGGTGTGTGCGACAGCCCAACGCGGACCTTGACGCTGGGCGCATACACCGCGCCGCGTGAGGCGTACGGCAAGGCCATCATCCCGGCTTTTCAACGCTATTGGAAGATGAAGACCGGTCAGGAGGTGCGCTTTCAGGAATCCTATCTCGGCAGCGGCGCGCAGGCGCGCGCCATCGCCGGCGGCTTCGAAGCGGATGTGGCCGCGTTGTCCCTGGAGGCGGATGTCGACAACATCGCCCGCGCCGGCCTGATCCGGCATGACTGGCGTGCCGGCCCGACGCAGGGCATGGTGACCCGCTCCGTGGTCGTCATTGCGGTTCGCAAGGGGAACCCCAAGGGCGTGCGGGATTGGGACGACCTGCGGCGCAAGGGTCTGGAAGTTCTGACCCCCAACGTGCGCACCAGCGGTGGTGCCAAGTGGAACGTCTGCGCCCTGTACGGCGCTGCCCTGCGGGGCGGCACCGGCGCAGCAAAGGGCAACGCGGGCGCGGCGGAGATGCTGCTGCGCGATGTGCTGCGCAATGTTACGGTAATGGACAAGGGCGCGCGCGAATCGATGATCAATTACGAACGAGGCGTGGGCGATGTCGCCATTACCTATGAAAACGAGGTGCTGGTCGGACGCAAGGCAGGCGGAACCTACGAATATGTGGTGCCGCGCGCGACCATCCTGATCGAGAACCCGGTCGCAGTGGTAGACAAGTACGCCGACAAGCACGGCAACCGCGATCTTGCCGAAGCTTTCGTCACCTTCCTCGCCAAGCGAGAAGCGCAACGGGCGTTTGCCGCATATGGCCTGCGACCGGTGGACGCCGGGGTTGCGAAAGAGGTCGCCAAACAGTTCCCGGCGGTGCGCGACCTGTTCACCATCCGTGACCTGGGGGGTTGGAGCCAGGTGGACAGGGGCCTCTTCGGTGCAAGCGGGGCATATGAACGAGCGATGGCGGCGGCGCGCTGATCATGTCGCGAGTCAGCAGCGCCCTCAACCCGGAACGCGGCGGTCGCATGGTTCGCGCCGCGGTTCTGGCCTACATCGGTTTTCTGGTGCTGCTGCCGCTGGCGGCGCTTGTCCAGCAAGGCCTGGCTGGAGGCATGAGTGCACTTTGGCAAGCCATCAGCGCACCCGGCGCGCGTAGTGCGCTCTGGCTTACTCTCTGGAGTGCGGCCGCAATGGCCTTGATCAATGCGCTGATGGGAACGGCCACTGCTTGGGCACTGGTGCGCTACCGCTTTCCGGGCCGCTCATTCCTGTCCACCCTGGTCGATCTGCCGTTCGCCATTCCAACCTTGGTCACCGGTGTCATGCTGGTCATCCTATACGGCCCGCACGGGTTGATCGGCGGCTGGCTGAATGCCGCGGACATGAAGATCGCCTTCGCCCCACCCGGCATCCTGCTCGCCCTCCTGTTCGTCACCCTGCCCTTCGTGGTGCGAGCGGCGGAACCAGTGCTGCTGGAACAGGACCCGGCTGAGGAGGAAGCTGCCCGCACCCTGGGCGCCGGCCCCTTCATCATCTTTCTGCGCGTGCTGCTGCCGCCCCTGGTCCCGGCCATACTGTCCGGAACAGTGCGCTCCTTTGCGCGCGCGCTCGGCGAATTCGGGTCCATCGTGGTGGTGTCCGGCAATATCCCCTACAAGACGCTCACAACCCCGATCTTTATATTCGGCGAAATCGAGGCCGGCAGCCCGCAGACCGCCGCCGCCGTGTCGCTTGTCCTGCTGGCCCTGGCCGTGGTGCTGACCTACGCCGGGCGCGCCCTGGAAAAATGGACGGGAGTGCGCGGTGTCTGAATCGAAGCGATTCACTCGTGGACAGGTGCTGCTGCTTGCGCTGGTGCTGTGCTACATCGGTCTGATCCTGCTGCTGCCGCTCGGTGCCATTGCGGTACGTGCCCTGGAGGCGGGGCCGCGGGCGCTGGTCAACGCAGTAGCGGACCCCGTCGCGCAAGAGGGGCTGCGCCTGACCTTGATCCTTGCGTTCATCGCCCTGGTCGCCAATGGACTGTTTGGCGTCGGCGCAGGGCTGGTGCTGGTGCGGCATCGCTTTCTTGGTCGGCACCTGCTCGACACGTTGGTCGATCTACCCCTGGCGGTATCCCCGGTGATGACCGGCTTGGCCTTCCTGCTGGTGTTCGGGCGCGGCGGCTGGCTGGAGCCCTGGCTCGACCTCGCCGGACTCAAAGTGAGCTTCGCATTTCCCGGGCTGGTGCTGGCCACCCTGTTCGTGACCTTCCCGTTCACCCTGCGCGAGGTGGCTTATGTGCTGGTCGAACTTGGCAGCGATGAGGAAGAGGCCGCTGTCACGCTGGGCGCCTCCCCCTGGCAGACCTTTCGCCTGATCACCCTGCCCAACATCCGTTACGGCCTTGGCTACGGGCTGGTGCTCACCCTGGCGCGCGCGCTGGGCGAATTCGGCGCAGTGCTGGTGATAGGCGGCGCCATCACCGGCCATACCCAGACCGCCACCACATTCATCTACAACGCGATGGAAGAGCGCCAGGAGTCGGCCGCCTATGGCATGGCGTTCGTACTGGCGGTGGCCAGCGTGCTGTTCCTGCTCGCGCTGGAATGGATCAAGCGTCAGCGCGGCAAGGAGAAATAGAAATGAGCATACGGGTCAGCCATCTCAACAAGCGCTTCGGCAATTTTGTTGCCGTGGACGACGTGTCTCTGGAAGTGGGGAGCGGCGAACTGGTCGCATTTCTCGGTCCGTCCGGCAGCGGCAAGAGCACCATTTTGCGCATCATTGCGGGCCTCGAGACCGCCGATTCCGGCTCCGTCTACTTTGCCGGCCAGGCGGCCGACCGCCTGCATGCGCGCTCGCGCGGCGTCGGCTTCGTGTTCCAGCACTACGCCCTGTTCCGCCACATGACGGTGGCAGAAAACATCGCCTTCGGTCTGCGCGTGCAGGGCAAAACCCGCACCGAGCAAGTCCGCCGGGTCGATGAGCTGCTGGACTTGATGGGGCTGACGGGACTGGGCGAACGCTACCCGGGGCAGCTTTCCGGCGGCCAGCGTCAGCGTGTCGCCCTGGCGCGCGCCCTGGCACCAGAACCGCAGGTGCTGCTGCTGGATGAGCCGTTCGGTGCGGTGGATGCGCGGGTGCGCGAAGAATTGCGCCACTGGCTGCGGCGTCTGCACGACGAAGTGCACGTCACCTCCATCTTCGTCACCCACGACCAGGAAGAAGCGTTCTCGGTGGCAGACAAGGTCATCGTCATCAATCGCGGCCATGTGGAACAGGCTGCATCGCCGGCAGAAATCCTCGATCATCCGGCCACTGAATTCGTCGCACGTTTTATCGGCGAGGCAAACGTCTATGAGGGAGTGACCTTGGGCGGGCATGTGCCGATCGGGGCGCTGCAAGTGCCCGCGGGGTCCATGGCGGATGGCACGCCGGTGAGCGCGGTGCTGCGATTCTATGATCTCAAGTTCTGGCGCGACGATCAGGGCATCGCGCGGGTGGTGCGCACCATGACTCTGGGCGACCGGGTTAAAGTGGAAGCGGTGATCGACGGCGGTCCGGTAATCTACTCCCAATTTCCGCGCCGCAGCAGCCTGCTTACTGGCATCGAGCCAGGCTGCCGCATCCACATCGAGGTCACGCTGGCCCGGCTCTATCCGCAAGGCCACAATGCGCAAGCCGTGACCGTGGGAGATTAGCGCGCGTTAGGTCTGGTTTCACGCCTGCGATACGGCGCATGCGCAAACTTTGGCGCAGTCAAACCATTCCGCTCACGCAGTCAATTACCCCTGCGCGCTGCCGCTTTGCCTGAGCCAGGTCCAAGCGTCATCCTCGCGCGCGAGGTCGAAGTGTTGCAACTCGGCGCGGACGAAATGATTTGCAATATTCGGCATGATATTCGCGAGCGCGCCATCCGCTACGACCGCCACCTTCTCGATCTTGCCAAGATGCCCCTTGAGGAACTTCAGGTGAGCAAGCAAGGCGCCGAAGTCCTTCCAGCCGGGAAACGATGCGGCGCGTATCAATACTCCGCGTAACGTCCCGTGTTGTTCCAGATAAGCATCAGTCTCGCTTGCCAGCGGAGTAAAGTCTGTAGCTTCAAGCGGCCCTTCTGGAATGAGTACCAGTATCCCGTCGTCGCGCCGCAATTCGTGATTGAGCATTGATGTTCTCCTCATGTAAAGGCGCATGTTCCAAGCTGCAAAAAATAGCCTTCAACCCTGTGAGTTGCCTATTTGATCCTCGATACCATCGATGGTTCACGCCATTGTCGAAGAATGAACGTTCCGAAAGCGCGCATCTGTGCGCTGCCACACTCAGCCGGCGCCAGCGAATACCGAGGCTAGCCGACGCGTAGTCTTGCGGCTGGAACTTCAGCGCCTGCGAGCGGATCACAATTCGTGCAGTGAAAATACCTGAGCACCGGCGAGAGATGCGGCTCCATTCGTGCTGAAAAATGTGATGGACATCGTGTGAGCATGGAGTTGATGCCCGTCCCCAATTCGGCATATGCTGAGTTGCAAACGCAGGTACTGATTGGTCTATCCAGGAGAACGGTATGCTGGTGACATTTACAACCGACGCCTATGCCGACATCACCATGTTTGGCGATGTCGCGCTTGCCATGCTGAAAATGATGGGGCACAGCGCAAGCGTGCCCGGCGCCATTCTGGCGGCAGATGTACCTGCGGCCCTGAGTCGGCTGACAGCCGCCATCGAGGCCGAAAAAGCCCCACCCCCGGCTCAGGATCAGGATGCGGATGAACCGGTGGTGAGCATGCGCAATCGGGCGCTGCCGCTGATCAATCTTCTTGCTGCCGCGGCAAAGGCAGAATCCGACGTAATGTGGAAATGATATGGTGAATTCCGGTCAACGCCTCTGGCCATAAGGAGCAAAACCATGACAGTCGCAACGCAACTTGACCAGCAGTGCATCAACACCCTGCGCTTTCTGTCCGTGGACATGGTACAGAAGGCCAACAGCGGCCATCCGGGTCTGCCGCTCGGGGCTGCACCGATGGCCTATGTGCTGTGGACGCGCTGGCTCAGGTACAACCCGCGCAACCCCAATTGGCTCAATCGCGACCGCTTCGTGCTCTCGGCCGGCCACGGGTCGGCGTTGCTCTACAGCCTCTTGCACCTGACCGGTTATGACCTTGCGCTTGACGATATCAAGCAGTTCCGTCAATGGGGCAGCAGGACGCCCGGGCATCCAGAGCGCGGACACACGCCTGGCGTTGAAGTCACCACCGGGCCGCTGGGGCAAGGTTTCGGCAATGCGGTCGGCATGGCGATCGCGGAGGCGCAGCTAGCGGCTCGCTACAACCGGCCCGGTCACGCGCTTATCGATCACCATACGTTTGCCATCGTCAGCGACGGCGACCTGATGGAGGGCGTGGCCTCCGAAGCGGCCTCGCTGGCTGGCCATCTCAAGCTCGGCAAGCTCATCTGCCTCTACGACGACAACCAGGTCACCCTGGCCGCCGGCACCGACATCACCTTCTCCGAGAATCGCGCCCTGCGTTTCGAGGCTTATGGCTGGCACACCGTATCGGTGGCGGACGGCAATGACCTCGCCGCGATCGATGCCGCGCTGGCCGCTGTACGCGCGGAAAGCGCGCGTCCGTCGCTGATCCTGGTGCGCACCCACATCGGCTACGGCTCGCCCGAGCAGGATAGTTTCAAGGCGCACGGCTCCCCGCTTGGCGTGGACGACGTGCGCAAAACCAAGCAGACGCTGGGCTGGCCAACCGAGCCGGACTTCCTGATACCGGACCAGGCGCTGGCGCATTTCCGCGAGGCCGTAGAACGCGGCGCACAGGCCGAGGCGGCATGGAACGTCTCGCTGAGCGCCTATGCCAAGGCGTTTCCGGACATGGCAGAAGAACTTCAGTACCGCTTGCGCGACGAACTGCCGCCGGGCTGGGATGCCGACATCCCGATATTTGACGCCGACGCCAAGGGCCTCGCAACGCGCGATGCATCCGGCAAGGTGATGAACGCCATTGCGCCCAGACTGCCCGCGCTGACCGGCGGCTCGGCCGACCTCGACCCGTCAACGAAAACGGCCTTGAGGGGCTTGGGCGATTTCAACCCGCCGCCGACGAAGAACGAGGACGAACACGGCTCCACTGGCGGTGGCCGGAGCAATGCCGGACGCAACCTGCACTTTGGCGTGCGCGAACACGCGATGGGCGCCATCGCCAACGGCCTTGCCGCGCACGGCGGGCTTATTCCGTATGGCTCTACCTTTCTGATCTTCTCCGACTATATGCGCCCGTCGATCCGCCTGGCGGCACTGATGGGCCTGCACGTCGTGCACGTCTTCACGCACGACAGCATCGCCGTCGGCGAAGACGGCCCCACGCATCAGCCGGTGGAGCACCTTGCCAGCCTGCGCGCAATTCCGAATCTCATCGTGATCCGCCCCGGCGATGCCAACGAAACCGCGGTCGCCTGGCGCGTTGCGCTGGAAACCCGCGGCCGGCCGGTGATGCTGGTGCTGACCCGCCAGGAGGTGCCCACACTTGATCGCAGCCGCTACGCCGCGGCGGATGGACTGCGCCGCGGAGCCTATGTGTTGAGTGATGCGCCGAACCGCAAGCCCGCGCTGATCCTGCTCGCCAGCGGCTCCGAAGTCGGCCTGATCGCGGCTGCGGCGGAACGCCTGCAACAGCAAGGGGTCGCCGTGCGCTGCGTGTCGATGCCGAGCTGGGAACTGTTCGAGGCCTTGCCGCAAGCCGAACGCGATGCGGTGCTGCCACCCTCGGTCGGAGTGCGGCTCGCGGTCGAATTGGGCGTGCCGCAAGGCTGGGATCGTTACATCGGCGCGCGGGGCGGCATGTTCGGCGTGGAGCGCTTCGGCGCTTCCGCCCCGGCCGCAGCCGTGCTGCGCGAATACGGCTTCACCGTCGACAACATTTGCGCGCGAGCAAAGGCGCTGCTGGCCAAGTCGTGAAACGGCCGGGATGAAAACCAGGTAGGGTGCGTTCCACGCACCAAACAGATGGTGCGCACGGCGCGCCCTACGGCGGATTATTCTCCGAATCCCTGGTCCCTAACCGGAGGATGCCCGATGCTAAACCACGAATTGCCAGAGACGGCGACGGGATACTGGTCCTGGAACCCGAGGGGCTGCTCAAAGGAGACCCAACACCTCGTCGCGTCGCTTGGACAAGCCCCCGAATACCATTACCATTCTTCAAGACATGGGGGATGAATGACCAACAAGCTCTATTACGGAGACAATCTCAAGGTCCTGCGCGAGCACATCAAGGATGAAAGCGTCGACCTGATCTATCTCGATCCCCCGTTCAACAGCAAACGCGATTACAACCTGCTGTTCAAAACCCCCAAGGCCAAAAACAAGAAGCAGGAAGAGACCGGCGATGCATACGCCGACGCCCAGATCACCGCGTTTGAGGACACTTGGCACTGGGGCCAGCAGGCCGAGGACGAATTCAAGGAAATTCTCAAGAGCGGCAACACCGATGTCGCCGAGCTGATGCAGGCATTGCGTGCGTTCCTCAAGGAGAACGACATGATGGCCTACCTCACCATGATGTGTAACCGTCTGCTGGAACTGCACCGCGTGCTCAAACCCACCGGCAGTTTGTATCTGCACTGCGACCCCACCGCGAGCCACTACTTGAAGATTGTGCTGGATGGGGTGTTTGGGAAGCAACGATTTCGCACAGAAATCAGCTGGCGTCGATCGAGTGCTCACAATGACGCGAGGCAAGGACGCGCACAGTATGGCAACGTCCGTGATGTTGTTCTCTTTTACTCTAAGACAGAGACGTGGACTTGGAACTGGCTCTATACCCTCTATGACTCCGCATACATAGAAAGGAACTACCGGCACACGGAGGAGAACATGGGTCGGATATACAGGCTGGATAACTTGACCGCGGCAAAGCCTGGAGGAGATGTGTCTTACGAGTTCATGGGCACGAGGCCCTACAAAGGGCGTTACTGGGCTTACTCAAGAGATAACATGCAGAAGTTTTATGATGAGGGGAGGCTGCACACCGAGAAGGTGATCGTGCAGGTGAAAGGCGGGGCGCATGTGAACCGCGCCAACATCGCGACCCTCAAGGGCGATGTCGATCGGGAGAAGGCAGCCATTGGCCTGTTCATCACGCTCACAGAGCCATCCAAACCCATGACTGCCGAGGCCGCCGCTGCAGGCCATTACGAAAGCCCTCACCACGGCGGCTTTCCCAGGATTCAGATTCTTACTATTGAAGGGCTGTTAAGCGGCAAGGAACGCCCAAGTTTCTCTGATCTCTCGCGCGGTGAGCAGACCTTCAAAAAAGCCAGGCGGGAAGAAAAAACGAGCGACCAGACAAAATTGTTTTGATCCGCAGTTTGAGCAACACACTGCCTGGTTTGCGGTTGAGGATACACTTTGGCGGCTCCCCGCTGCGGCATCATTGCAGTTGACGACGGGGCGCTGGTTTGCCTGCAATTGCGCGAGTCGGGCATTGCAATCTGACAACGCCATGAAATTTCCGGGGCACAATCCTGACATCGAATGAATCGTGCAAATTCTGGGAGAAAAATGGAAATAAGCCCCGATGCGGGAAGGCCCGCCCGGCCAGTCATGCTGGTCAATGTGCCCAGACTCGTCACGGCCTACTTCAGCAACATTCCCGACCCCGCGGTGCCTGGGCAGAGGGTGGCGTTTGGCACTTCGGGGCATCGCGGTTCGGCATTTCAAAACAGCTTCAACGAATGGCATGTCCTCGCCATCTCCCAGGCCATCTGCCAGTACCGCAGCGCGCAGGGTATCGACGGCCCGCTGTTTCTGGGGATCGACACGCACGCGCTTGCCGAGCCGGCGTATGCAAGCGCGCTCGAAGTGCTGGCTGCCAACGGGGTCGCGGTCAAGCTCGCGGATAAGGACGAGTACACCCCTACTCCCGTAATTTCCCACGCGATCCTCAGCTACAACCACGGCCGCACTAAAGGATTGGCGGACGGCATCGTCATCACGCCTTCACACAATCCGCCCGACAATGGCGGCTTCAAATACAACCCGCCCAACGGCGGACCGGCGGGCGATGAGGTCACGGGATGGATTGAAGCCCGGGCCAATGCGCTGCTGGAAAGCGGACTTCAGGGCGTAAAGAGAATCCCTTATGAACGCGCCCTGCGCGCGGCTACCACGCGCCGGCACGATTATCTCAACGCCTACATCGGCGATCTGGCCAGCGTGCTCGACATGGATGCAATTCGCGGGGCAGGCATCCGCATGGGGGTGGATCCATTGGGCGGGGCCGGGGTGCATTATTGGGGCCCGATTGCCGAGCGCTATGGTCTGGATCTGACGGTCGTGAACGAAGTCGTCGATCCGACTTTCCGGTTCATGACACTCGATTGGGACGGCCAGATCCGCATGGATCCGTCGTCGTCCTACGCAATGCAGCCCTTGATCGAGCTTAAGGACCGCTTCGACATTGCCTTCGCCTGCGACACCGATCATGACCGGCACGGGATCGTCACGCGGAAGGCAGGCTTACTGCCCCCTAACCATTATCTTGCTGTCGCCATCTTCTACCTGTTCCAGAACCGCCCGAGGTGGGGCAAGGATGCGATGGTGGGCAAGACGGTCGTCAGCAGCCAGATGATCGATCGCGTCTCGGCCAAGCTTGGCCGCACGCTCTATGAGGTGCCGGTCGGGTTCAAGTGGTTTGTGGATGGCTTGCTCGGCGGCTCGCTTGGTTTTGGCGGAGAAGAGAGTGCGGGTGCTGCTTTCCTGCGCAGGGACGGCAGCGTCTGGACGACAGACAAGGACGGCATGGTCCCAGCCTTGTTGTCGGCGGAGATCACCGCGCGCATGGGCCGCGATCCCGGCGAAATCTACCGTGAGCTTACCGGCGAGTTGGGCGCACCGGCTTATGATCGGGTTGAGGCGCCTGCGACGCCGGAGCAGAAGCAAAGGCTGGCCAAGCTGTCACCCGGGCAAGTGCAGTCCGCGGAACTGGCGGGCGAAGAAATCCAGAGCGTCCTCACGCGGGCGCCGGGCAACGGCGCACCCATCGGAGGGCTGAAGGTGATTGCCGGGAGCGGCTGGTTTGCGGCGCGCCCGTCGGGCACTGAAGACATCTACAAGATCTATGCAGAAAGCTTTCTGGGAGAGGATCATCTGCGCCGCATCCAGGCAGAGGCGCAGTCTATCGTCACTGCCGCGCTGGCAGCGCCGGCGCATTAGCCGGGCGTTGCCGGGAAAAAACATCTTGAGGAGAGGTGATGAACGATCAAGCATCAATTGGCCACGCTAAGGAGCGCCTTTGGTCGGCGGATGTAGAAGGGTTTGATTTCCTCGCCGAGCTTGCCCTGGATCTGCGTTCTTCCTGGAATCATGGCGCTGACCAGGTGTGGCGCCAACTTGACCCGGCGCTCTGGGACCTGACCCAGAATCCCTGGGTCGTGCTGCAGACTGTCTCGCGCGAGAAACTCCAGGGCGTGTTGGCTGACCCCGCCTTCCGCGCAAAGCTTGACGGCCTGGTGCAAGCCAAGCGGGATGCGGCGGAGGCACCCGCATGGTTCCAGCAAACCCATCCGCAAGCACGCCTGGGTTGCGTTGCGTATTTCAGCATGGAGTTCATGTTGAGCGAGGCGCTGCCCATTTACTCGGGCGGACTTGGCAACGTGGCCGGCGATCAGCTCAAAGCGGCAAGCGACTTGGGCGTTCCGGTGATCGGGGTCGGACTACTGTACCAGCAGGGCTATTTTCGCCAGGTGATCGCCAAGGACGGCACCCAACAGGCCCTCTATCCTTACAACGATCCAGGGCAATTGCCGATTACACCCTTGCGTAAACCGAATGGGGAGTGGTTGCGGCTGGAGGTTGCCTTGCCTGGCTACTCGGTCTGGCTGCGCGCCTGGCAGGTCCAGGTCGGCAGGGTGAAGCTGTATTTGCTGGACAGCAATGATGC
>DASQBT010000071.1:0-10255 GCA_035635075.1 Thiobacillaceae bacterium
GCGCGGATTTTCTGCTCGGTCCGGTCATAGTCCCCTTCGCCAAAGTGGCTATAGCAGAGTTCGCCGGCCGGGTTCACCAGGTAAACTGCGGGCCAATAGCGGTTGCCCCATCGGTTCCAAATCGCATGGTCATTGTCCATCACGACCGGATGCAGGATGCGGTGCTCAAGCAGATAGTCCTTAACCCGCCTGGGTTCTGCTTCGTCGGCGAATTCCGGGGTGTGCACCCCGACGATCATCAGGCCCCGCTTTGCGTAGCGCTCTTGCCACTGCTTGATGTAGGGCTCCACGTTGCGGCAGTTGGAGCAGCCGTGGGTCCAGAATTCCACCAAGACCACTTTGCCCCGCAGGCTAGCCAGATCGAGCGGCGCCGAGTTGAACCAGGGTCCCGCGCCGGAAATGTCCGGCGCAGGAGCGCAGGAATGCGCCGGCAGCGGCCCAGATACCAAGGAGGCGAGGCTTGCCAGCAGAAAACTGCGGCGCGTGATCATGGTGTCGCTCCATTTGATGGGAGGAACGGAAGACCATCAAGGATTCGCGAACTTCGTTGAACAAGCGTTCAGACGTTTCGCGGCCCCTGCAACGATTGGTCGTTTTTCAACGAACCGCCTTACAGGCGCGCGGTAAGATCGGCATTGTAGATGCTCGTTCGCGCCTCTGATGAACCTCACCCGCCTGCTCCAATCCCAGGGATTTGGCACTCGCCGCGCCTGCCGGGGCCTGATTGCCGCAGGCCGCGTTGCGGTCGCGGGCGAGCTTATCGCGGATCCTGAGCGCGACGTGAGTGCGGCTGGACTGAACTTTTTGGTCGACGGAGTAGCCTGGCAGTACCGGGAGAAAGTCTACCTGATGCTCAACAAGCCGGCGGGCTACGAATGCTCGCGTCAGCCCAAACACCATCCCGGCGTGCTGAGTCTGCTGCCTGCCCCCTTGGTCGAACGGGGTGTGCAACCGGTGGGCCGACTGGATGAGGACACAACCGGCCTGCTGCTGCTGACCGATGACGGCGGATTTATCCACGCCTTGGGCTCGTCGAAGAAAAAGGTGCCCAAGGTCTATCGCGTAACGACCAGACATGCAGTCGCCGATAATCAGATCGCCGCGCTATTGGCCGGCGTGCTGCTCAATGACGAGCCGGTGCCGATTGCCGTCACGGGGGCCGAAAAGCTGGACGAGCATAGCCTGCGGCTAACCATTACCGGAGGCAAATACCATCAGGTCAAGCGCATGGTGGCGGCCAGCGGCAATCGCGTGGAGGCTTTGCACCGGGAGTCGGTGGGCCCCTACGTATTGCCGACGGACCTGGAACCAGGTCAGTGGCGCTGGCTCGACCCGTAGCGATCGGCGCGCAATGAGGTTGCTTCGGCCGCGCGCTTGTAGGCTAATGCGACGCCGATCCGCTTGGCGCTGCGCCTCGCAGGTGTCACGAGTTATTACCGCAGCCCGACGCAGGGGCTCGACTCAGTCTTGTTTCGGGCTGTATGGCTTCAGCGCAGCTTCGAGCGCGCGTTCGGTGACCGGCAGCGGCAGCATCGCGTCGATGGGGCAGCGTTTTTGCAGTAGGTCGATATCGAACTGATGAATCGGCTCGTAGAGGACGATGACGCGGGTGTTTGGCAAGCGGGATCTGAGCGCCAGGACGGATTCCAGATTGCTCACCCGGTCGTGGAAGTGGCGTTTGCAGAAATCCGCCACAATCACATCCGGCGTGAATTCCCGCAGGCGGGCCTGAGCGCGGCGGGCGGACAGCTCGGTAACGACTTCATAGCCAAGCCGTTCATATAAGGGCCGGAAGTCCGGATAGCCGCCCATTTCGATGAGGGAGAGGAGGCGCCCGGCTGAACCCGCGGGCATCATGGCGGGCCCTGGCGCCTCAGGCAGCCTTGGCCTTGCGTGCAGGTCTCTTCGCCGGACCTTTTGCGGCTTTGGCCGCGATCAAGGCAAGCGCCTCATCCAGGCTGAGTGACTCGGGCTCTTGGCTCTTGGGCACCGTGGCGTTGACCTTGCCGTGCCTTACATACCAGCCATAGCGGCCGTTAAGCAACTGCACCGGCTTGCCGTCGTCGGGGTGCTTGCCCAGGGTCTTGCCCTCGCCCCCCTCTCCGCCGCCACGCGGCGCCCGTTCCATGGCCAGCACTTCCACTGCGCGCTGCAGGGCAATGGAATAGACGTCGTCGTCCTTGGGGATGGACTTGAACTTGCCGTCATGCAGCAGGTAAGGGCCGAAACGACCGATATTGGCGACGATGGGCAGTCCCGTCTGCGGGTGGTGGCCCACTTCGCGCGGCAGCGACAGTAGTCTCAATGCAGTGGCGAGATCGGCCTGGTCGGTTGGGATGGCCTTGGGCCAGGAGGCGCGGCGTGGCTTGAGCTTCTTGTCTTCCGGGGTTTCGCCGATCTGGACATAGGGTCCAAAGCGGCCGTTGAGCAGCAGGACATTCTGGCCGCTCTCGGGATCCTGGCCAAGAATGGTGGGGCCTTCCTCGCTCCCGGACAGGGGCCGGGTGTAGTCGCACTTGGGGTAAGCGGTACAGCCAATAAACAAGCCCTTCTTGCTCGCCTGCATATTGAGCGGGCTGCCGCACTTGGGGCAGGCTTCGTCGGGAATCGGGCAGCCGCGGTCTACGTCCTGCTTGTGTACCAAGGTATCGCTGAAATCCTTCCAGAACTCCCCCATCAGCCGGGTCCACACCCGCTTCCCATTGGATACGTCGTCGAGCTTGTCCTCCAGATTCGCGGTAAAGTCGTAATCCACGTAGTGAGTGAAATGCCGGGTAAGAAAACAGCTTACCAGCCGGCCAATGGGAGTGGGGCTGAAGCGCTTCTTGTCCAGGACAACATATTCCCGGTCCTGCAGGGTGGAGATGATGCTGGCGTAAGTGGAGGGCCGGCCGATGCCGTATTCCTCCAACGCCTTTACCAGGCTGGCCTCGGTGTAACGCGGCGGCGGTTGGGTGAAATGCTGCTCGCCGTAAAGCCTGTCGACCGGCAGGTCCTGGCCTTCCTTGAGCGGTGGCAGTTTGGCCTCTTCCTCGTCTTCCTCGCCATCCTGGTAGACCGCGAGGAAGCCCGGAAAGGCGAGGGTCTGCCCGCTGGCGCGGAAGACGCCCTCGCCAACGGCAATATCGGCCGCCACGGTGTCGAACTGGGCGGCGGTCATTTGCGACGCCACCGCGCGCTTCCAGATCAGTTCATACAAGCGCAACTGGTCGTGCGACAGAAAATCCTTGAGCGACTCGGGTCGATGCGCGACCGAAGTGGGTCGGATCGCCTCATGCGCTTCCTGGGCGTTCTTGGTCTTGGCCTTGTAATGCTGGGCGGACGGCGGCAGGTAGCCGGCGTCGAAGTGCCTGCCCACATAGGCGCGGATGTCGGCAATGGCTTCGTTGGCCAGGTTGACCGAGTCGGTCCGCATGTAGGTGATCAGGCCGACCGCGCCGCTGCCGATGTCGATGCCTTCGTACAATTGCTGCGCGGTGCGCATCACCCGGTCGGTGGTCATGCCCAGTTGCCGCACCGCAGCCTGCTGCAGGGTGGAAGTGGTGAAAGGCGGTGCAGCATGGCGGGCGCGGCGCTTCTTTTCCACCTTGGTGACGCCCGCCGGCTTGCGCTCCTCAAGATCGGCGGCCTCACCTTCGAGTGAGTCCTGCAGGGCCTTGAGCACCTCGGCTTGGGAGGTTTCGTTTTCGATCGAAAACTGCTGCAGCTTTTCACTCTTGAACTGCACCAGTCGGGCGCTGAAGCTTTGCTTGTCCTGGTGGCTGTCCAGATGCAAAGTCCAGTATTCGCGCGCCTGGAATTTCTCGATTTCGTCCTCGCGCTCAACGATCATGCGCAGGGCCGGGGATTGCACCCGGCCGGCGGACAGACCGGGGCTGATTTTCTTCCACAACAGGGGCGAGAGGTTGAAACCGACCAGGTAATCGAGCGCACGCCGGGCCTGCTGGGCATTCACCAAGTCCATGGAAACCTCGCGCGGATGGGCGACAGCGTCCCTGACCGCGCTCTGGGTAATTTCATAGAATACGATGCGCTTGAGCTTGCCGGGCTTGAGCAACTTGCGCTCACCGAGAATCTCCGCGATGTGCCAGGAAATGGCTTCGCCTTCCCGGTCCGGGTCGGTGGCGAGCAGGATTTCATCCGCCTTTTTTGCCGCCTTGCAGATCGCCTCCACGTGTTTCGAGTTTCGCTCGATCAACTGGTATTTCATCGCGAACTGGTTGGCGGGGTCGACCGCACCGGTCTTGGGCTCCAGGTCGCGCACATGGCCGTAAGACGCGAGGATATCGAAATCGTGGCCCAGGTATTTCTTCAGGGTCTTGGACTTGGACGGTGACTCGACGATGACCAGCTTGCTCATTCAGGAAGTACCGGCCTAATGCAACGGATATTCGGTGGGGTTGATCAGCAGGTCTTCGAGAAACGTGTAGTGCTCGATGAAGCCCCGGCTCCACAGCACGATCAAGGTCATCCAGCGCACATGATCCGGCTCGATCTCTTCGCCGCCGAGATGGAGCAGGCCATGGATCACCCACTCACGCGACTCGGCATCGAGAATCTGGGCCTGTTCCAGGTAGCGCAGGGTGGACTGGCACTCGCTGTCCAGGCGATCGGCCTCTTCCGGTGCGAAATGACGAAAGCCGGCCTCGGGCAGCCGGGGATGGCTGGGCGAGACGCTCATGCGGGTAAACCAGTCCAGCGCGCGGGCAATTTCCGCTTCGTCAAAGCCGGCGGCAAACAGGCGTTGTTCAAGCGCAGGGCGGTCGGGAGTCAGGTCCGCGTGGCGGTAACTTTCGTACAGATAAACCAGGATTTCGAACATAGATCAGGGAAGTTGTTGGTAACGCCCGCCCGGCAGCTGCGCAATTCGGCCCTCCAGTTCGAGCGCCAACAGCTTGGCGGAAAGCGTCTCCACCGTCAACCCGGTGATTGTTACCAGGGCGTCGAGGCTGACCGGCTCATGCCCCATGGCCGCAAGCAGGCTATCTTGCGCTCTGGCAGAGGCGCCGGCCACGGTTGGCATTTGCGGCCAAGCCAGTTCTTCCAGGACGTCTATTGCCGTTTCCACCAGCTTGGCCCCTTGTTTGATGAGCTGGTGACAGCCGCGCGACTGTGGGGAATGAATGGATCCCGGTATGGCGAAGACTTCCCGTCCCTGTTCCAGGCCCAGACGGGCGGTAATGAGGGAACCGGAATCGGGAGCAGCTTCGGCCACCAGCACGCCGCGGCAAAGGCCGCTGATGACCCGGTTGCGCTTGGGGAAATGGCCCGCTGCAGAAGGGCTGCCGAGATTGAACTCCGACAGCAGCAAGCCCTTGCCGGCAATGTCGTGCGCCAGCGCCTTGTTAGTTGCGGGGTAGACACGGTCAAGTCCGGTTCCGACGACCGCAATGGTGGAACCCTCACCCCTTAGTCCGCCGCGGTGCGCGCTGGTATCTATCCCCAGGGCTAGGCCGCTGACAATGGTCAGGCCCGCGCCGGAAAGGGCCTCGGCGAAGGCTTCGGCATTAACCATGCCCTGGGGAGTGGCATTGCGGGAACCGACAATGGCGAGGGCAGGCCTGCCCAACAACTCCCGGCGGCCGCGCCCATAAAGCACCGGAGGGGGATCGGGAATTTCCCGCAGCAGCGTTGGGTAGTCGAGGTCTTCCAGCGTGAGCAGGAAGTGCTGGGGCTTTTCCAGCCACTCAAGGGTTTGCAGCAACAAATCCGGATCGGGCCCGCCTTGCAGCGCTTCAGCCAGACGGGGCGGGAGGACTTGCCTGAGGACGGCGGTCGGTGCGGCGGCAGCCGCATCGATCCCGCCAAAGTGCTCGAGCAGCTTTCGAATCGCGCCGTCGCCGACGCCGGGAACCAGGCAGAATTTGAGCCAGGCCTCAGGCGGCGGGCGCTGGCTCAAGCGATGATCTCAGGGATTGCGGACCGTATCGAGCAGATGGACCGCTTGATCGGACTGCATGATCAAGGCGTAGGCAACCCTGTCATACACCCGATACACCATCAGCAGTCCGCTCCGGGCATCCGGCAGCTTGATGTGGTTTTCGTCCGCGTTGGCAAGACAGGCTGAGCGGTATACGCCCCTGGTGTCGGCGGGCTGATCATAGGTCACCTTGCCATCCTTATTGAGGCAGCGTACATCGTTGGTCAACCACGCCGTATCCGGCGCGCCCGCCTTGCTGGCCATCCAGGTGATCCGCTCCCGCTCTTCCTTGGACAGTTTGACCGTCTCACCCGCCTGATAGATGGCCAGGACCTGGCCCAGGTCAACACCGTCCCGGGAACCGCGATTGATGACCACGGTCTGGTAGCGGCCGCTATCCGATATGCCCCCGTAGGCTGAAATAATCCGGCCCGTGACGCGCCCCTCGGGCGCATGGGGCGCATACTCGAACGGTACATCGTCATTGGCGGGCAGCAGCTTGTCCTTTGGCAGGATTTCCTGGGCCGCGCTGGTAATCAGAATCTTTTGCGGGGCGCCGGGCAACAGGGTGCGGGCATCACCCAGATATTCCACTTCGTAGCCCAGCACATCACCCGTTTCCGGGTCTTTCAGCGCTTTCCCCGGGCGCAGGATGTTCCAACGAACCACATTGCTTGGGCCGCCGGTCGCATAGGCAGTGTCGCCTTTGGCCAACACGATGCGCTCTTCGTTGGTGCCAAGGATGAACGGCGCTTTGTCCATGTCGCCGGCAGCCACGACGCGGGGCTGGGACAGGAACGGGTGAATGATCGAAACGGGTATGGTGGGGATAGCATTGGTTTCGATCGGGGTTTCGCGCGCGTAAGGCGAAAGCTTGGTGGTGTTAAGGCCATGTTCCGCGCCCGGCACCAGTCTCAGCCGCGGCTGGGCGCCGGAGCGGTCGAGCACGATCGTGTCGCCCGGGTAAATCCAGTGCGGGTTCTTGATCTGCTCCCGATTCAAATTCCAGATTTCGGGCCAACGCCAGGGCTTTTTCAGGAAGCGCCCTGATATGTCCCACAAGGTGTCGCCCTTGATGACCACATATTTGTCCGGAGCGTCTTCCCGCAATTGAAGTTCATCGGCTAAAGCAGGCAGGGCGAAAGCCGCGAAAAAGGCGACAGCGATCAGGAATTTGCGCATGGAAGAACCCTTTATTTAGACCTTGTCTAATCCGAGATTTATGGAATACTCTTAGTGATAACGGTTGAAATATCATCAGATTTAGCCCAACTTTCGACTTGCCGTGAAAGTTTGCACCTAACCTCTTATAGAAACAAGCTTTTATGGCCAAACTGTCCATCCTTCGCTACCCGGACCTGCGCTTGCACACGGTGGCCAAGCCGGTTCAGGCGGTGGACGCGCGCATCCAGACGCTGGTCGACGACCTGGCAGAAACCATGTATGCCGCCCCCGGCATCGGCTTGGCCGCGACTCAGGTGGATGTTCATGAGCGGGTCATCGTGATCGATATTTCCGAGGAGCGGAATGACTTGCGGGTGCTGATCAATCCCGAAATCATCGAAAAAAGCGGTGACGTGGAATGGGAAGAGGGTTGCCTTTCGGTCCCAGGCATCTACGACAAGGTTCACCGCGCGGAAAAGGTTCGGGTCCGGGCGCTTGATCGGCAGGGCGAAGCCTGCGAGTTCAATGCGGAAGGACTCCTGGCTGTTTGCGTGCAGCACGAGATGGACCATCTGCTGGGCAAGGTATTTGTCCAGTACCTATCCCGCCTCAAGCAAAGCCGCATCAGGACCAAGCTGCAAAAGGAGGCGCGCGAGCACAAAGCGCCCAGCGACGGCCAGCACACCATACTCTGATGCGCATCGTCTTCGCGGGCACCCCCGAGTTTGCCCGCCGTGCGCTGTCTGCACTGGTGCGTGCGGGCCACACCATCCCATTGGTGTTGACCCAGCCGGATCGTCCCGCCGGCCGCGGAATGAAATTGGCCCTCAGCCCGGTAAAGCGTGAAGCGGAAGCGCTGGCGATTCCCGTCTGGCAGCCGGGCGGGCTGCGCGATCCCGCCACGCGTGGCCCGATTCGCGAAGCGCGGCCGGACGTGATGGTGGTGGCAGCCTATGGCCTGATCCTGCCGCAGGCGGTACTGGACATCCCACGCCTTGGCTGTCTGAACATCCATGCTTCCCTGTTGCCCCGCTGGCGGGGGGCGGCGCCGATCCAGCGGGCGATTGAAGCGGGGGACAAACAGACCGGCATTTCCATCATGCGGATGGAAGCAGGCTTGGATACCGGGCCGGTGCTGCTGACCTCGTCTACTCCGATCCTTGAAACCGACACCGCAGGCAGTTTGCACGACCGCTTGGCCGAAGCCGGTGCGCAGGCGATCGTTGAGGCACTTGATCGGCTCGATGCCCTGATCCCGCTCGGTCAGCCGGCGGAGGGGATGACCTATGCGGACAAGGTGAGCAAGGAAGACGCCCAATTGAAGTGGTCGCATCCTGCGGAAGTACTGGCGCGCAAGGTGCGCGCATTCAATCCGGCACCCGGTGCCTGGACCTTCCTCAACGGTGAAGGCCTCAAGATCTGGCGGGCTGCTCCAATTGCCGCCAACGGGGAGCCAGGAGCGGTGCTTGAGGCGAAGCCCGAAGGCCTGATTGTGGCCTGCGGCAGCGGCGCCCTGCAGATTACGGAGCTGCAGAAGGCAGGCAGCAGGCCTATGTCCGCTGCCGCTTTCTTGGCAGGCAATCCAATAAGCCCCAGCCAGTTCCTGGGTAATGCGTGAGCCGGGGCTCAATCCCAGCTTATTTCTGGGGTGTGAAGAGCGGATCCTTCAGGCTGGAATAGTAGGCCGCGATATCGTTGAGGTCCTTGTCGCTGTAGGGCAGGACAAAGAACTGCATCATCGGATGCAAACGCCTGCCATAGCGGTAAGCCTTGAGCGCATCAAGGAGCTTCTGTTCATCCATTCCGGCCAACTTGGACATTCCGCCCTGCAATAGGGGAATTTCTCGTTTTCCATCCACCCCGTGGCAGGTCGCGCAGGCGATTGCCTTGTCTTTTCCTGCCGCCGCATCGCCCGCCGCAATGGAAACGGTACTGGAAGCCGGCACCAGGGCCGCCATCATTATCAGTATTGAGCCTCTGTTCATGATCCCTCCTCTTCACGTTCATGCCTTAAAGGAGAACGCGTCAACTATCCCACACGCTCTTTATAGTTATCATTAGGCCGAATGGTGGCCCGGGGAAGCGCGCCCTGCCGAGACTAAAGCGCCTGCCCCCGATTGAATTCGCGGTACGACATCCCATCTAATGGGAAGTGACAAATCTCGACTTGGAGTGAAGACCTATGTTTGGCAATTGGCTGAAAACGTCCATTTTGATGGCCGGCATCGTGGCCTTATTTGGCGCCGTTGGCATGGTGCTGGGTGGCAAGAGTGGCATGTTGATCGCGCTGATGATAGGCGGGGCGATGAACCTGTTCGCCTACTGGAACTCGGACAAGTTGGTATTGCGCATGTATCAGGCGCGCGAGGTGGATGCGCAAACCGGCGGCCGCTACTACGCCGTGGTGCAGGAATTGGCACACAATGCCGGGCTGCCCATGCCGCGGGTTTACATCATCGACGAAGCCCAGCCCAATGCTTTCGCCACTGGGCGCAATCCGGAACATGCGGCGGTGGCTGCCACCACCGGCATCATACAACTGCTGTCGGAGCGCGAACTGCGCGGCGTAATGGCGCATGAACTGACCCACGTACGAAACCGCGACACCCTGATCTCTACCCTCTCTGCTACTGTGGCCGGGGCCATTTCCATGCTGGCCAACTTCGGCATGTTCTTTGGCGGTAGCGACCGCGAGCGGGGCGGCAATCCGGTGGTTGCGATCATTGTGATGATCCTGGCGCCGATAGCTGCCATGCTGATCCAGATGGCGATCTCGCGCAGCCGGGAATTTGGCGCGGATGCAGGCGGTGCGGAAATTTCCCGCGACCCGGAAGCCCTCGCCATGGGTTTAAGAAAGATTGAAGCCTATGCCAAGGGGTTGCCCATGCCCACCGCGGAAATGCATCCTGAAACTGCGCAGATGATGATCATCAACCCCCTGTCTGGCGGCGGCATCAAGGGGTTGTTTTCCACCCACCCTTCCACCGAGGAGCGGGTGGCTCGCCTGATGCAAATGGCGCGGGGCGGCTGATCAATCTCCCCAGCCCCCAAGCCCTTGCCGCCGAAGTGGTCGCGGACACGCTGGCTGGCCGCACCCTCGCGCAGGCCCTGGATGCGACGCGGCTAGACCCGCTGCCGGCATCGATGCGGGGCGCGGTCCAGGATGCCGCT
>DASQBT010000072.1:0-2327 GCA_035635075.1 Thiobacillaceae bacterium
CAAGAAATTGTTTGCCCTTGCACCATGCATTTAACAAAGCCACAGGCAGAATCAACCCTGCAATAGAAACGATAAAAACCTTCTTGCACGTTTTATTCTCCCGGCTAGGGGGATGGTTCGCCGTTTGCTTGGAGACCGTGGTTTCGCCGGTTGCCACCCCGGAATTCTTGGGAGCCTCTTCATTGCCGCTCTTTTGGTCTTTTGCTTGGGTACTCATTTTTGTCTCCCATTACGGTGGGCCACGCAGCTGAGGTCAGCGCGGTTCGAGCACACTGGCGGCGACCGGGCGCACGGCCATGGAGGCGAAGAACATGCCGTAGACCCAGATGACCACGCGCAGGACGTGCAGAAACAGGGACACGGTCACGGCGGTTCCGCTCAATTCAATAGATGGCGGTCGATTATCTTACTCGTGAGCAAGAATCCAAAGCAGCCGGCCTGCGCTTTCGATGAGTGCCGCATGGCATACTAATTCCAACCTTGCCGCTCGGATCCTTCCAGGAATTTGTCATCCGTGATGAACGAACGACATGCCGCGCAAGGGTATGGCGGGTAAACCCTTACTTATCCCTTCAAATTCAATCGGCCCGCCTTTGGCACGCTCTCTGCAACAGTAACAGCAGACCACCTCACTTTGAATTGGAGAAGAAATGGATAGGGCGCTGCACCTGTCGACCAACCCGCTCACCGATTACGAACTCGAGTCCATCCGCATGGAACGCGTCCTGGATGGCGGGCGCAAAGAGCATGCCGATGCGCCTTTACCGACCGATGAGGGCACGGACAAGGTCAAGGGCCGACCCGATGGAAGCAATGATGCCGCACCATCCGGTCGCAAAATAAAACCCTTGGATTAGTACACCGATGCGCTGCAGGGGCTGGATGGGCGTGCCGTCGTCCTGCCCCCTGGTCTTCGCGACCACTCCCGGACGGAAATCGATCCAACGCAAATCGGGGCCTGAGTCCCGGAGCGCTGTGCGCTTGTTGGCCCTGGTGCTGGAACAAGGACGAGATGGGTCTTGAGGGGCCACATCGCCTTTTCCATCAGGCCCATCGCAGGCTGGTGAATACGATGGTGCAAGACCTGCACCCGACGCCCCGTAACCCGATGCGACTGACCCGTCCGCGCAATCGTATCGGGTGATCGACTGCGTCCGCTTTAGTGAACCGTGATTTCCTTCACCCACACCAGTTCGCAGGCGCCGCTGCCCGAGTCGGTGCGGACCATGGAACTGTTCCAGTGCGAACCGTCAGGCGCCTGCGTGCGAACTAGATAGCCTCTCAGCGCGACGACTTGGCCCACGCGCACCTGTTCCAGGCGCTTTCTGATTTCGTCATCGGCCGGAATCATGTGCATGTTCGCGCTGTGCGTGACGATGTCCGTCGGTGCGATCGGGGGCGCGCCCGACCATCGGTAGAAATAGAAACGGTCGCTCTGACTGATCCGCAATCGCGCGAGCACCGCGCTATCCGACATCGGACCCCAGCCAAGCGCGAGATCGACGGGCGCGAGCTCAGCGCTCGGCCCCAGGTAGTATCTTTCAGTCGAAAGCACGCGGGCCTGCAGGGAAAAATCGGCGACCGGCGTGACCCGGAAACCTGCCATGGAAAACGACGGCAGGCGGGAACGATTGACCTGCACCGGCTCGTCCGGCGCGATGACGCCATCGACGCGGCTGACGGGGCGAGCGGAAAAATAGTTGCACGCGCCGGCCGCGATGGCGAGGAAGAACAGGGCAGGCAGAAGTCGCATTTAACTGGTCAGGGTGCACAGGCTTTCTCTGGCGTAAATAATAAAGGGGAGTGGGCCAGGTTGTCTTGCGGCTGAAGGACCGGAACATTGGAGGCTTGTAGCGGAGGGCCGAATGCGGCCTTCGTTGCATTGTGGTAGGCGCCACTTGCGGGCGGCACGCAGCCGGTCTCACCCCCATCACTGCAATGCGCTCGATGAGCAGTTTGCGTCCCCCGAGGGTGGGTCTGGGATTCTTATGGCTGTTCATCCGGCTGGCCGTCTGGAAGTCCCAAAGCGTGGAAACTCCAGTCTCCCTGATCCTGGGTGGATAACCCATTGAAACATCACAGCCGAGCTTGGCGCAGGCAGATCCCCGCGCACGGCCAAGGGCAGAAAATCCTTGGTACGCCGCCGTTTGGTGTCGAGCGAGCGCCCCTGAATTCAAGCCCGCGACCCAAACGTGCGGGTTGACCAATAGTCCAATTTATCTTTGCTAAAGTGATACAGTCATGAACGGAGGCGATACGGTCATGCAATCTTGCAGGGTCATGCCGTCCCACCAACCAGCAAAGGAGAGAACCATGGGATTCTTCAG
>DASQBT010000073.1:0-4251 GCA_035635075.1 Thiobacillaceae bacterium
CGCAAAATTCGCCTCTTGTATCGTGTCGAACAATCGGACCAGATCCGCTGGCGCAATGCCATGCTTTTTGGGATCGCCGGACACGTTGACCTGGATCAGCCCATTGCAGACGACGCCGGCAGCTTGCGCCGCTTCGTTCAGACGCCGGGCGAGGTCCAGCCTGTCGACCGAATGGACCCATTGGAATGCCGCGGGAACGAGGCGGGCCTTATTGGACTGGAGATGCCCGATAAGATGCCACTCGAGGGCAGGAAGCGACCCTGGCAAGGCCCGCAGAGCGGCCTGCTTGTCGAGCGCCTCCTGTACGCGATTCTCGCCAAAGCTCATCTGGCCCGCGTGGGCGGCAGCTATTACCGCGTCCGCGGGATGGGCCTTGGACACTGCGATGAGGCGGATCTCGCCACGGTCTCGGCCGGCGCGGCGTGCCGCCTCGTCGATCTGCTCGTGTATCGCAGCCAGCCGCCGCGGCATATCTGGCACCCGTTCAGCCTTGTGCTTGGATAGTTCAAGCTGCATTTGTAATTTGCTCAGTCAAGGTCGCCGATCTTCGCCGTGGGTTTTCATTTCGCTGCCGGACACCCAGTTTATCCGGTAAATTTCGAGCCGAAGGAACGAAACCAGCTCGTCAAGATTGCAGACGCAAAAGCTGACCTGATCACGGGCCTTCCGCTTTGGAATTCCGTTCGCTGCGTCAGCATTTCTTCATCACCCGTCACGGGGTGTCGGGAATTCGTACCTGTTCGCCCGACGGGTTTGGCCGCATTCACAGGCCTCAACATTATTTATCTTTCAAATCAACAGTCTACAAATGAACCGCAAGGCCGAAAAATCTGGCATTGAGTTTGCGTTGGCTTGGGCAAGGGCAACGCCCCTTATAGGAAAGGAATCAATCATGAAACTTCGTCTTGGCAAGAATCTGTTTATGATGGAACTGTCTTCCCAGCCGTTCGCCTGGTTCCAGGGGGAGACCGAACGCATGCGGCTTATCAGCCTGTCCTTGCTGTTCATTCAGTTCTCCATGTTTGGCAGTCGCCTCGGTGCCTACTGAAACCGTGAATTTTCGTCTGGGCCATAGCCTGATGCTGCGATTGGGCTTTAGCCGTCTGGCCTTGGGTTATTTCCTGGGCCGCACCGCGCGCCTGTCCATGTATTCCCTGTCGATTCTCTTTGTGGAATTGCGGTTGACCCGTTACCTCAACCACAGCTAGGCAACACTATCAGGGTTTGGGTCTTGTCGGGATTTCCAATTCGGCCTCCAGGCCGCCTTGCGGCCGGTTGCGCATGAGGATCCTCCATCCATTGGCTTCCGCCAGCTGCTTGACTATCGCCAGGCCCAGACCCGTTCCTCCCGTGGCTTGGGCTCGCGAGGCATCCAGGCGATAGAACGGGCGAAACACCTTTTCCAGCTCGTCCTCGGGAATCCCCGGCCCCTGATCGATCACCTGGATGCGCAGCCAATTCTTCTCCCGCACGAGCCGCAAAGTCACCTCTCCGCCGCCGTAACGCCGCGCGTTTTCCAACAGGTTGGACAAGATGCGCGCCAGCGTCTGCCTGCCGATCCAAACCGTACAAGCTTGGGCCTCGACCCGCACGCCTCCGCTTCGGGACGCGATCTCTCGCAGCGCCTGCGCCAACTCCACTTCCTCCGGCTCCTCAACCTTGAAGCTGCGGGCCAAGTCCAGGTAGCCGGCGATCAGCGTATTCATCTCCTCCAGGTCGCGTCCGATCCGTGCCATCCGTTGCGGCTCCGGCCGTACCTGCAGCAGCTCCAGGGCCAGCCGAGCCCGGGTCAGCGGCGTGCGCAGATCATGCGACACCCCAGCCAGCAAGGTCGTGCGGTTTTCCAACAAGGCTTGCACTTCCCGGCTCATCTGGTTAAACCGCCGGGCCAGTTCAGCCAATTCCTGCGGGCCGCCTTCTGGCAAGGGCGCAGGAAATTGGCCCGCCCCCACCTGCTCGGCTGCCCTGGCGGCCCGGGCCAGCGGAACGGTAATGCGCCGCACCAATACCAACGCGGTTAGCAGTACCAGGAATGCACCCAGGGAAAGCAGCGTCCCCGCCGCCAGCGGAGGGCGTACGCCATAGCGGTTGGGGAAAAAGCCCACTCTTAGTACCCGCCCTCCCACCGGAATGTCAACCCAGACCGAGTCGTCTTGGCCGCGGCCAGACAGGTGCAGCTCACTCCCGAGGCGCTTCGACAGAGCCTGGGCCACCTGTTTCTTGAAGGCAAAATGGGGGGCCGGAACAGGGTCGACAAGGGGCAGGGCCGTCAAGCGCAACCCGTGCCGATAGGCCAGTTCATCCTCGAATGCGGGGCGGGTAATCGGCGGCAGTTCCACCCAAGTCTGCGCGGACAAGATAACCAGTCCCGCCAAATCATCGGCCGAGCGCTGTGCCACCGGCAGCACCAGGGTGCGGTAAATCACCCAATACGCACCAGCCTGGAACAACACGAAGGCCAGGGCCAGAATCAGGGCGGTGCGGGAAAACAGCGAGGCAGGCTTGAGCCTCATTCTTTCCCGGCCGGGGCAAACAAATAGCCTTGCCCCCAAACCGTCTTGATGTAGCGGGGATTGGTCGCATCTGCTTCAATCTTCTTGCGCAATCGATTGACCCGCACGTCGACGCTGCGGTCGAACGGATCGCGCTCAAACCCCCGCAGCTGATCCATCAGCCAGTCGCGCGAGAGGGCGCGGTTGGGGTGCTGCACGAAGATTTCCAGCAGGCTGAATTCGCCGCTGGTCAGCATGATTTCTTCGTCTTCCCGGTTCAAACTTCGGGCGTCGAGGTTGAAGGTGAATGGGCCAAAGCGCACGACGCGTGCCGCCTCTTCCGCGCCAGGCGCAGTACCACGGCGCAGCACCGCCTTGATGCGGGCCAGCAGTTCGCGCGGATTGAATGGCTTGGGCAGATAATCATCCGCGCCCACCTCAAGACCGATAATCCGGTCGATGTCCTCGCCCCTGGCGGACAACATGATGATGGGCAGCGTCCCGGTTCCGGCTTTGAGTCGCCGAGCGATGGAAAGGCCATCCTCGCCGGGCATCATGAGGTCCAGTACCACGAGGCTTGGAACACGCCCCGCCAGAAGGGCCTCAAGCGCCCGGGCGCCGTCTGCCTGCGCCACCTCATAACCCTGGCCGGCCAGGTACTCGGTCAATAACTCCCGAATGCCCGGGTCGTCATCGACGACGTAGATCAATTCTTTGTTCATGCCCAAACTATAAGGCCTCGCCCGTCGGGAAACAAAGAGGTTACATGTTGTTACAAAATAGCCGTTGCGGGAAACCGCCGCGTTACTTTCCTCACCCAAACTGCAAAGCGTGGAAGGCAGAAACGCCAACCGCATAGGAGCAAGAAATGAGACTGAAGCTGAATGTGTTGCTGTTGAGCATCTGCGGACTGGGTGCCGGCCTGCCCGTGCAGTCGCACGCGTTTGACGGCGTGTATTTGGCGGGCCGTGAATCCGCCCAACAGGATCGGCGGGATGTCCGCCAAACTCGCAGAGAAAGAAGGCTCGAGCAGCAACAGCAGGCAGCGCCGGTCAGGCAGGAAGGAAGGGAACCCGAGCGGGGTTACGGCTACGGGTACGAACGCCGCCGCCATCTCGAGGAAGGCGACGGGCGCGGCCGTCGCTGACCAGACGGCGTAGCAGACATGAGGAGAGTAAGCATGAATACCAAGCCCCTTATCATCGCACTGGCCACCGTTATCGGACTTGGTGCGGCCAGCGCCCAAGCCGACTACCGTCCGGGATTTCCGGACAGGGCCCGAGTCATCTCTGCAACCCCGGTGTATGACCGCATCAATGAGCCGCGTCAGCAGTGCTGGACCGAAACGGTGGGCTACGAAGAACAGGTTTACCGCAGCCGCAACGACAACGGCGGCACCATCATAGGCGCCATCGCTGGCGGTTTATTGGGTTCCACCGTGGGCAGAGGCTCCGGTAGGGTGGCGGGTGCCGCGATCGGTGCCGCCACTGGTGCGGTGATAGGTGACCGCATTGACAGCGACGACCATTACTACCGCAGCGCCCGTCCGCGGCAGGTGGAGCACTGCCAGATATCCGACAATTTCCGTGACGTGGTGGTGGGATATGACGTGGTCTACCGCTACCGCGGCCGGGAATACAGCACGCGCATGGCGAATGATCCGGGCCGCTGGTTGGATGTGAGCGTGGACGTGTCCCCGAGCGCGCAAACGCCGTACCTCTACTTTGACGACTGACAGGAGGGACTTGATCATGTTAAA
>DASQBT010000074.1:0-1693 GCA_035635075.1 Thiobacillaceae bacterium
ACTCTCAGTAGGCATCGTCGGACTCCCCAACGTTGGCAAAAGCACGGTTTTCAACGCCCTGACCTCGGGCAAGGCCGAGGCCGCCAACTACCCCTTCTGCACCATCGACCCCAACGTGGGCATCGTGCCCGTGCCGGATCCGCGCATCGGCAAGCTGGCTGCCATCGTCAAACCCGAACGCGTGGTGCCCGCCATCGTCGAATTTGTCGATATCGCCGGGCTGGTCGCGGGGGCCAGCAAGGGCGAGGGACTGGGCAACCAGTTTCTCGCCAACATCCGCGAGACGGATGCGGTGGCCCATGTGGTGCGCTGCTTCCACAACGAAAACGTCATTCACGTGGCGGGCAAGGTTGATCCCTTGTCCGACCTTGAAACCATCAACACCGAACTGGCACTGGCCGACCTGGGCACGGTCGAAAAAGCCATGGCGCGCGCCGTCAAGTCCGCCCGCGCGGGCGACAAGGAGGCACAGAAGCTGGTCGCCGTGCTGGAGAAAGTGACCACCTATCTCAACGAGGGTAAACCGGCCCGTGCCGCGGGGCTCGACGAGGAACAGGCCGCGCTGCTTAAGCCGCTGTTCCTGCTTACCGCCAAGCCGGTTCTTTATATCGCCAACGTTGACGAGGATGGCTTTCACGACAATCCGCTGCTCGACACTTTGCGTGCGCGCGCGGCAGAGGAGCATGCCCCTGTGGTTCCCGTGTGCGCCGCCCTGGAAGCCGAATTGCAGGAGCTGTCGCCTGAGGAACGGGTGGAATACCTCAAGGAACTGGGTTGGGAGGAACCGGGGCTGAACCGGCTGATCCGCGCGACCTACGATCTGTTGGGGCTGCAAACCTATTTCACCGCCGGGGTCAAGGAAGTGCGCGCCTGGACCATCCACAAGGGCGACACCGCACCCAGGGCGGCGGGCGTGATTCACACCGATTTCGAGCGCGGCTTTATCCGCGCCCAGACCATCGCCTACGACGACTTCATTTCTTGCAAAGGCGAGCACGGCGCCAAGGAAGCCGGCAAAATGCGCGCCGAAGGCAAGGATTACGTGGTCAAGGATGGGGACGTGATGAATTTTCTGTTTAATGTCTAGCTAGCGCGGATCTTGGCCGAACAAGCAATCCTGGCCAAACCGCCGTCTCAAGCTTCCGCCAGGGCGTTTGACACCCTGCTGGGAAACCGCGATAATCTCGCGCTTTCGTTCGGTGGGGTTCCCGAGCGGTCAAAGGGATCAGACTGTAAATCTGACGGCTCTGCCTTCGAAGGTTCGAATCCTTCCCCCACCACCAGGACTTTGCTTGGGTTTTGGCAGTGATATGAGCGGGTGGCAGGTCAGGGCGGCGGTAGTTAAATGGTAGAACCTCAGCCTTCCAAGCTGATGACGCGGGTTCGATTCCCGCTCGCCGCTCCAGGAATGTGTATTGCAACCGTCCGCATGGGCGGCAAGCGCCCATGTAGCTCAGTGGCAGAGCACTCCCTTGGTAAGGGAGAGGTCGGCAGTTCAATCCTGCCCATGGGCACCAGGTTAATTATGTGAGCAAGCGTAAGGGGTGAGGCGATGTCCAAGGAAAAATTTGAGCGCACGAAGCCGCATGTGAACGTGGGGACGATTGGTCATGTGGACCATGGCAAGACCACGCTGACGGCGGCGATTACCACCATTTTGTCGAAGAAGTTTGGCGGGCTGGCGAAGAACTAT
>DASQBT010000075.1:0-7006 GCA_035635075.1 Thiobacillaceae bacterium
TGCTTGTCCCATTCTTGGATTGTTGATGCTTCCCACCCTCGTACTTGTCGGACGTCCCAATGTCGGCAAGTCCACGCTCTTCAACCGCCTGACCCGCAGCCGCGATGCCCTGGTGCATGACATGCCCGGGCTTACCCGCGACCGCCATTATGGGCGTGGGCGGATGGGCGACAAGCCTTATCTGGTAGTGGATACCGGCGGCCTGGAGCCGGTGGCCAAGGACGGCATTTTTCACCAGATGGCGCGCCAGACGCTGCAGGCAATCGATGAAGCAGATGTGATCGTGTTTCTGGTGGACGGCCGCCAGGGCATGACGCCGCAGGACAAGGTGATTGCGCAGAAGCTGCGCCAGGCCAGTTGCCCGGTGCATCTCGCGGTGAACAAGGCTGAAGGGATGAATCCCGATGTCGTCACCGCCGAGTTTCATGAACTGGGCCTGGGCGAACCGTTGGCCATTTCCAGTGCGCATGGCGAAGGGGTGCGGGATCTGGTGGACCTGGCGCTGGCTGGATTTGCCGCGGAACCGGAAGCGGCGCCCGAGGAGCCGCAGCGGCCACGCATCGCGATCATCGGCCGGCCGAACGTGGGCAAATCGACCCTGGTCAATGCCCTGGTCGGAGAAGAGAGGGTCATCGCCTTCGACCAGCCGGGCACCACGCGGGACTCCATCTATGTGGACTTCGAGCGCGAAGGCCGCCCTTACACCTTGATTGATACCGCCGGGGTGCGGCGCCGCGGCAAGGTGTTCGAAGCTGTGGAGAAATTTTCCGTGATCAAGACCCTGCAGGCGATCGAAGACGCCAACGTGGTAGTGCTGGTGCTCGATGCGCAAAGCGAGATTTCCGAACAGGACGCGCACATGGCCGGGTACATCCTGGAAGCGGGCCGGGCGCTGGTGGTGGCGGTGAACAAATGGGACGGACTGGATGACTATCGGCGCGACACCATCAAGCGGGAAATCGAGCGCAAACTGCAGTTCCTCAACTTTGCGCGCTTCCATTACATCTCGGCATTGAAAGCCCAGGGCTTGGGCGCGCTGCTAAAGGACGTGATGGGCGCCTATGAAGCCGCATTCGCCAAACTCCCCACGCCCAAGCTGACCCGCGCCTTGCTCGCGGCCACGGCCCAGCATGCGCCGCCCAAGACCGGGCTGTTCCGTCCCAAGCTCAAGTTTGCCCACCAGGGCGGCAGCAATCCACCCATCGTCGTGATCCACGGCAACGCGGTAGGCAACGTGCAGGAGGGCTACCGGCGCTATCTGGAGAACACCTTCCGCAAGGTCTTTCGCCTGGAAGGTACGCCCCTGCGTATCGAATTCCGCGACAGTGCCAATCCGTTTGAGGCGCGCAACAAGCCCAGGGTGCTGACCGAACGCGAACAGAACCGCGCGCGGAGGGAGAAGCGGTTTCGGCGGCGGTCGTATGGGGCGTGACACTCTCTCCCTCTCCCCCTTTCAGCGGGCGAGGGAGAAGACCCGCACCTCACCGGCTTCTCAGTTCCTCTGCCGCCATGCTGACCTCCCACAACTTTTTTCCGGCTGAGTCGTAGGAACGCAGGCGCAAAGATCGCTCCTTGCGCTCGCCGCCAAATTCCAGGGTGCAGAAATTGCGTTGCTCGACCAAAGTGCCGGCCAGCCGTTGCGGGTTGGCGGCTTCATCACCGGCCTGGCGCGGATGCGAAGTCAGCGGCGAGCAGGTCAGCTCATACAGGGGATAGGTGCCGGGCCGTTCCACCTTGAGCAGTTCGGTATGGTGCCGGTCGCCGGACAGGAAGATCACGCCATTAATGCGATTCTGGATTAGCCAGTCGAGAAAGGCATCGCGCTCGGCCGGAAAATGCTGCCAGCCTTCCGCCCTCGACCGATCGTTCAAAAACTGACTGCCGCCGACGATCAGCTTGAAGCGGGCACGTGAGGCGAGCAGGGCATTCTTCAGCCAGCCAAGCTGCTCCGGGCCGTACAGCTGTTTGCCTGAGAAATCGGCTGCCCGGTCATGGTCACGGTACCAGCGATCGTCGAGCAAAAAGAAATCCGCGTCCGCCATTGAGAACTCGGTAAAGATGCCCGGCTCTCCGGGCAGGCCGTAGGACGGGTTGGCCCAGTAGCGCTTGAACAGTGCGAGGCTTGCGTCCTTGAACACGAAGCTGCGGTTGGAATCGTTGGGGCCGTAATCATGGTCGTCCCAGATCGCATAGTGGGGCAGGGCGGTCAGCAGCTTTTGCACGATGGGGTGATGGCGCACGGCACGCTGGCGCGCATTCATGCCCCAGGGCGATTCGAAGTCCGCTTCCCGGTAGTAGACCGTGTCGCCGCCCCACAGCATCAGGCTGGGTTGGGGATTGCCCTGCGCCTGGGCGACGATGCGGTCAAAGATTTCGTACTCACCGCCATAGGCCGGGCCCCGGTCCCAATCACTATCCTGCAGGAAGGCGCAGCTGCCGAAGTACACGGTGAAGTCGAAAGGTCGGCGGCTGCTGCGCCAGGCGGGCAGCGTGGTGAAGCGTCCATCCCTGGCCGGACGGCCATCCAGCAGCACGCGATAGAGGTAGGTTTGTCCCGGGCTAAGGTTGGTCAGGTCAAGCCTTGCGCTGTAGTCCTGCTTCGGGGCCAAATTCATCGGCTCGGTTTGCTGCGGTTGCGAACCTTGCCGTTCCGCCCGGTATTCAATCCTGGCCTGACCGGGCTCATCGGCCTGCAGCCAGACGCTTGCGGTGCGCATGGTCACCGGCCCCTGCATCACGATCAGCTCGGCGTGCGCAGTGTCGCAAGAGAGGAGGGACGCTGACCCACCGCTCAGAATCATGCTGATAAGCAGCAGTAAGCGGCGCATAAAAAAGTTTCCTCCCGGTAAAGGGCGTGGAGCTTTATTCTCCCATGGCAGGAGGATTACGTCGTGACGGATAGAGAAATTCGGGAAATTCGCATCAACCCCATCGTTCCGGCCGAGTCGGTGCTAGTGGCAACGGCTCGATCCATGCGCCCCAGGAAAGCCGAAGAACCGGCGCCGCGCGACATGCGAACCCATGTGGGGACCTGCCCGTTCTGCCGTGGCAATGAGGACAAGACGCCGCCCGAATTGCTGCGGGTTCCGTCGGCCGACGGGCAGAATTGGGATATCCGTCTGGTATCCAATTTGTATCCGGTGTTGGGCGACGACCGCGAGAATGCGAATTTCACCTTTGGTTTGCAACAGACCATTGACGGCTATGGCCGGCACGAAGTGTTCGTCGATCATCCCCACCATGGCATTGCGATCCAGGAAATGAGCGAGCCCCATCTGGCCGGCATGTTTCTGGTGTTCCGTAAACGAATGGCGCAACTGTACGAATCCGACCCGCGCCTCCAGTATGTGCTGGTGTTCAAGAACTTCGGCCCGGCGGCGGGCGCGTCGATTCCGCACACCCACAGCCAGATCATCGCCATGCCGGTGGTGCCGGAGAATGTCCAGGCCGAGGTGCGCAACAGCGCGGAGCATTTTCGCAAGCATCATCGCTGCATATTCTGTGGCCTGATTGATGAGGCGCTGACTTTCGAGGCGACGATTTACGACCGCAATTCGGGAGAAATCCGGCGCAAGATCGATGTCGGCCAGTACGTCGTGGAAAGGGGCAACCACTTCATCGCGATCAAGCCCTTTGCCAGTCGCTTCGAATGGGAGGTCCATATCCTGCCGCTGCATCACGAGGCGGATTTCCTCAACACACCGGATGACTGGATGGCGGATCTGGCCCGCGTCATGCGGCGCACGATGGCACGCCTGGACGCCGTGATCGGCGGGGCGCAGTACAACTTCTTCCTGCATTCCGTTCCGCATGACAACCAGCGGACCAGCCACGCTGGAAGTTACCACTGGCATCTGGAGATCTGCCCGCGCACGTCGATTCCCACGGGTTTTGAACTGGGTTCCGGACTGTTTGTGAATACCATCAGCCCGGAATCGGCGGCAAAAAAACTGCGCGATGTGGTCCTGGAAGAGCAAAGCCGGGATATGATTAAACCAGTTCGATCGTTTTAGATGACCCCCAACCATGATTTCGTCGTTCGCCAGAGCGACAATATGCGCGAGCCGTCGTTGAGGCCGGGAAGGGAGACAACCATGCCGATGCGCTCCGAGCGGCTTTACTCCATCTGGCATATTGCGACCCAGCGACACTTGGAGGACGCGGAGCGCATTCAGGCCATTCTGACCGAGTCTTGCCGGGTTCTGGGACTGGACGTGGCATTCGTGGGTGAAGTCGTAAACGAACAGTACCGCGTGCACTACGCTCACGACCCGCAGCGCCGGTTCGGACCCGGGACGGAAATGCTGCTGTGCGATACCCCCTGCCAGGCAGTCTATGAACTGCGCCAATCCCGTCTGATCAATGATCTGCAGGCCAACCCGCAGACGGTTTCCATGCCGGTTTCGCATCTGCTGAAAATGCAGGTCTATGTGGGTGCGCCGGTCTGGGTGGGCGACCGGATCTGGGGTGTGCTGGCCTTCGCCGGCCGGGTGCCGCTTGACGAAGAAAGCAGCAAGGAAGACATCACCTTCCTGGAACTGGTCGCAGCTTGGCTGGGCCAGCTTCTGCTGCAAAAGCAACAGCGCCTGATCCTGGAAAAGCAGGCCTTGACCGATCAGCTCACCGGCCTGCCCAACCGTCGTTCCGCCGAGCAGCGCCTGCGCAATGAGCTTGCCCAGGCCAGGCGCCGGCAGCACGGTTTCACCCTGGCGCTGTGCGACCTCGACCACTTCAAACTGATCAATGATCGCTACGGCCATGAGGTGGGTGACGAAGTGCTTACCGGCGTCGCCAATTTCTTCCAGTCTCTGCTGCGCGAAGAGGACTGGGTGGCGCGCTGGGGCGGCGAGGAGTTCCTATTTTTCCTGCGCACCGACGAACCAGGAGATGGGGTCAAGATCGTGGACCGCCTGCGCGAGCAGTTGAAAGGCAAGAGGCTCCCCACTCGTGCAGGTCCCCTGAACGTGAGCTTGAGTGCCGGCGTGGCTACGCCCGGCGAAATGGAGGAACTGAACAGCATCCTGGCCGAGGCGGACAGCTGCCTGTACGAGGCCAAGCGCACCGGCCGGGACCGCGTGTTGTCCGGCACCAATATCAAGAGCACCCTGCGTATGGCCAGCGTGCTGAAACACGCGGCACGAGAGAACCGGGTCAGGGTCGCCTACCAGACCATGGTGGACTTGCAGGATGGATTTCGTCCAGTGGCGGATGAAGCCTTGGCCAGAGTGAAAACCCCCGATGGGCGCACCCTCGCGGGGGGTGAATTTGCCGAAGCGGCCGAAGGGCTGCATCTAATGCATGAAATCGATCTGGAGGTTAGCCGCCAGGTCTTCCAGCGCTGTGCCAGCCGCCTGGGCGATGGCACCCAGGATCTGGATTTTGTTCATTTTCTGAATCTTTCGCCCCAGTTCCTGGCGCGCCGCAATCTGGTGGACGAGATGTTGGCCAATGCCATGCACTATTGCGAGCGTTGCTCTGTGACCCTGGCTCCGATCAAGCCGGTCGTGTTCGCAATCACCGAGCGGCAATACGTTCACGATGTGGACGAAATTATTGGCGAATTGCAGCCGCTGCTCGATTTCGGCTTCCGGCTGGCGCTGGACGATTTTGGCAGCGGTTATTCTTCCCTGCTCTATCTGGCGAAGCTGCCGGTAGATTTCATCAAGATTGAGGGCTGGCTGGTGCGCGAGATGTTGGACGATACAAAGGCTCGGGGTTTGGTGCGCAGCCTGGTAGCGATGGCCAGGGAACAGGGCATCAAGACCATTGCCGGATCGATTGAGGCCGAGGCGACTGCCATGATGCTGCGAGAGTTTGGCGTTGATTGGGCGCAGGGTCATTATTTTGCTGCGCCGCTGCTGGATTCCGGTTTTGCGCCCTAATGGGCTAGAATTGGCTGGCGAACCTTATCCGGTGGTCGGGCAGTGCAGAATAACGATAGGTCCATCAAATAATGGAGAAGAATATGGGCGGAAAACCCCAAATGCTACAAGACCCGTTTCTCAATGCATTGCGTCGCGAGCACACCCCCGTCTCCGTCTACCTGGTCAACGGGATCAAGCTGCAAGGCCAGGTGGAGTCCTTTGACCAGTATGTGGTGCTGCTGAAGAATTCGATAACCCAGATGGTTTACAAACACGCGATTTCCACCGTCGTGCCGGGGCGACCGGTCCATTTGCATGACGGCGAGGACTCAGCGCCCTGATGTTTGATCGCCATGCCGGCGGGGAAAAAGCCCTGCTGCTTGCCCTGGATTTTGGCGAACCGGAGTTTCTGGACAGCACCGAGGAGTTGCAACGTCTGGCGGAGTCCGCCGATCTCGATATTGTTGGGCTGATCAAGGGCAAACGCAGCCGTCCTGATCCGCGTTATTTTGTCGGCAGCGGCAAGGCCGAGGAAATTGCTCTTCAGGTGGCCGCGGCGGGCGCCGAAGTCGTCATATTCAATCACGAACTATCACCTGCTCAGGAACGTAACCTGGAGAAGCTGTTGCTCTGTCGGGTAGTGGATCGCGTCAGCCTGATCCTGGACATATTTGCCCGCCGTGCGCAAAGCGCTGAAGGCAAGCTGCAGGTGGAACTGGCGCAGCTTGCCCATTTGTCCACCCGCCTGGTGCGGGGCTGGAGCCACCTGGAACGGCAGAAGGGCGGCATCGGCCTGCGCGGCCCGGGCGAAACCCAGCTCGAAACCGACCGCCGCTTGATTGGCAACCGCGTCAAGCTGCTCAAGACCCGGCTCGACAAGCTGGAGAAGCAGCGCGAAGTCCAGCGCCGGGCGCGAGCCCGCAACCGCGTGTTCTCCGTTACCCTGGTGGGCTATACCAATGCCGGCAAGTCCACCCTGTTTAACGCCCTGACGCGGGCAGGCGTGTACGCGGCCGACCAATTGTTCGCCACCCTCGATACCACCAGCCGCAAGCTCTATCTGTCCGATGCAGGCGAAGTAGTGTTGTCCGACACGGTTGGCTTCATCACGCAGCTTCCGCACGACCTGATTGCCGCCTTTC
>DASQBT010000076.1:0-2753 GCA_035635075.1 Thiobacillaceae bacterium
CGGCAGCATGGGCACCGGCTCCTATGTGTTGGCAGGATTGCCCGACAACCCCGCCTTTGCTTCGGCCTCGCACGGCGCGGGACGTTCCATGAGCCGCAATGCCGCACTGAAAAAATGGAGCGGTCGGGCGCTGATCGACGAGCTAAGGGCCGACGGCATTCTGATCCGCACCCGCTCCATGCGCGGTGCCGCGGAGGAAGCGCCGGGCGCGTACAAGGATGTGGATGCGGTGGCCGAGGCTACGGAGCAAGCCGGTTTGGCAAAGCGGGTCGCCTTCCTCAAGCCCAAGGTCTGCATCAAGGGCTAGCGCCGTTGGCGCTCGGCGATACACAGAATCCATGAACGAATTCGACATCCTGCTGTTTGCGCCGCACCTGCCCGCCCGTGGAGAGAAAGCCCGTGCCCGGTTCAGCGCGACCCATCTCGAAGTGGACGGTCAGGCCGTCGATGCGCCCGTGGATACGATCGGCGTGACGCTGGGTGGATTCGACCACAAACAGTTGTATCTATTCTGGCATCAGGAGGAAGGGCGCTGGGCAATGAGCCCGCAAGATGCGGCCGCGCAAGAGCTGCTGATCCGTTCTGCGCCTGCGCCGCTTAACGCCTTGCTGCAGGCTGCTTCCAAGGACATCCGCCGCCATAAGCGCCGGCTTGGAACGACCCTGAGCCTGCTGGCCCTGGGGCTGATGCTTCCGCTGCTGCTGGCCGGCTTCTTCTTTGCACAATCCGGACGAATCGCAGGCTGGGTGGCGAATCACATTTCCATCGAGCAGGAAATGCAACTTGGGAAACAGGCTTTTCAGCAGGCCACCCGTGGTCTGCATCTGCGCCAGAGCGGGGCGGACTGGCAAGCGGTCGCGGCGATCGGGAACAAACTCACCGCCGGTTCGCGCTACACCTACCATTGGTACATCGCCGATGACCCCGCCATCAACGCCTTCGCCGTTCCGGGCGGCTATGTCGTGGTGAATCGCGGCCTGATCAAGGCTGCCGATTCGGCCGAAGAAGTGGCCGGCGTCTTGGCCCATGAGGTGCAGCATGTAGAGCAGCGCCATACCCTGAAAAACCTGATCCAGCGCCTGGGCTGGCGCGCCCTTGTATCCCTCGCAGCAGGCGATGTCTCCGGCAGCATCGTCGCTTCCGCCGCCGCCAACCTGGGAGAACTCAAGTTCAGCCGCGATCTGGAAGCGCAGGCGGATCTCGGTGGCCTGGCGGCGCTGCGTAAGGCGGGCATTTCACCCCAAGGCATGCTGAGCTTCTTCACCAAGCTGGCCAAACAGGATGGCAGCCCCGTCCCTTTCCTGTCCACCCACCCTGCGAGCGCACAGCGCCTGCACGACTTGCAGGCCGCCATCAGCCGGGAGGGCGAATGGCCGGCATCGCCCCTGCCCTATGACTGGACGGTCATCAAGCGGACTCCGTCATGAAGCGCATTTATCTTGCGGCCAATCTGCCCGATGCCCAGGTGGTAACCGACATGCTGGGCACCCAAGGGATCAAGGCGCACATTTTCAATGCCCATGCGGTTGGCGGCGCTGGTGAACTGGCGGCCCAGCAATGGCCCGAAGTCTGGGTGGAGGAAGACCGGCTGGCTGAATTCGCCTTGAGCCTGGTCAGGCAGCTTGATTCGATCACGCTGGGGCCGGAGAAATCATGCCCCGTTTGCGGCGAAAAGAATCCGGCAAATTTTCTCAGCTGCTGGAATTGTCGGGCAGACCTGGCGTAGCGCTGCTGCCTGTAATGTGTGTCTCGTAGTGGCGGCGGAAAACGACTTCCAGTTCGTCGATGACCTCCGCCGCCGGCGCGCCGTGCATCACATGGCGGGTCATCAGGCTGGACACGTCGCTGAACACCCGGTTCTGATCCAGCATGGGATAGGTTTCCCGCAAACGGCGGACCGCCTTGATGACGCTTTCATTCTCGGGCCTTGGAATGTCGAGGGGGACCGCAGGCACGCTGCTCTGCCGGGAATGAGCTTCCTTGCCGGCCAAATACTCGGCAAAGTCGAGCAAGGCCGACTGCCTGTCCGCTGACAGGCGCCGAAAACAATCCAGTAGTTTGCGCGCTTCGGGGCTCACGGCGTGACTGCGTAAGGGCGTGTTAAGGCTAATTTCGCGTCAGCGCGTGAAATTAGCCTTAACACGCCCTCGTCAAGTCCGGACTTTGGCCTTGGGCGCCGCGCGGCGCAGTGGCATAACTTCGGTATTGCACTGGGCGAACTTGGCTTCCGCGAAGGCGATAAAGGAATCCAGCAGCTTGCTGCGAAACTTCTCGGGCGCATACACCACGGACAGCTGGCGGAATAACGGCGGCTCCAATCGGATCGCGGCCAGATCGCCCAGCTTGACTTCCTTGGTGATGGTCGACGAAGACAGGATGGCTATGCCCAGCCCGGCCTCGACCGCGCCCTTGATCGCTTCGCGGCTGCCCAGTTCCATTTCGATGTGCAGATCATCCGGATTGATGCCGTTGTCGCGGAAATAACTGTCTATCACTTCCCGGGTGCCGGAGCCCTGTTCGCGCGAAACATAGGGCTGCTCGGCCAGCTCTTTTGGCGTGACGATGCATTTGCTAGCCAAGGGATGACTGGGGGCGCAGATCATCACCAGTTCGTCATCGCAGCAGGCGTGGGTAGTGAGATTGGGGTTGTGGGAAGGCGATTCGATCAGGCCTATGTCCAGCGTGTGGTCCGCGACCTTGTTTTCAATGGTTTCCGAATTGGCCACGGTCAATCGGGCATGCACCTGGGGAAA
>DASQBT010000077.1:0-11458 GCA_035635075.1 Thiobacillaceae bacterium
ATGGGGGCGGGAAACAAGCTCGATCCCGCGCGCATTCAGCTCGCGGATATTTCCGCGACCCGGGCCTGCACCCTGGCGGCGGTCATGCGCAAGCGGCTCAAGCGGCAGGGAATAGATCGCGGAGTGCTGACCGTATATTCGGACGAACCGGGGAGGCCACCGCAGCCGCCGCAACCGGTCGAGGGGCGGGGACGCGCCCGCGCGGTCAACGGCACAATCAGTTACATGCCGCCGCTGTTCGGCCTGATGCTGGCCGGGGAAGTGATCAGGCGATTGCTGAAGCTGTCTTGAATCCCCGCTACTTCGAGTCCCGCTCACCCAGCCTGTCGGCCACTCCTCTCGGAGGGAGCGAGGGAAGTTCTGCGCCTCACGGCTCACTCTTGCCCGTTTGCTCTTCCACTTTCTTGCGTTGCGCATCAGCGGCGTCCTGCATCTGGCCTTCCAGGGCTTTGGCCTTGTCGAGGGCGTTGCGCTGAGTTTCGAACAGTTTGGGAACAGGCTCGGGTTTGGGGGGCTCGGGCGCTTTGCCGCACGCACACAGTAGGGTCAGGGGTAGCAGGGCAAGCAGTGACATGCGCATCTCAGTCCTCCAGTAGTCCAGTCGCCAATCCATCAATGCTGATTCCATTCTTGTCCCGCCAATAGTCGAGCAGTCCGGTAGGGCCTTTTTTTTCCGCCCAGCGCGCCAGGGTGTCCCGTTCGCCCGCATGGTTCATCAAGGGCACCGCATAGCCGCATGAAGTTTGCACCGAGTCGATGTCCATCAGGATGATCTGGCGCTCGCCCGGCAGGTCGGGAAATGCGGCACGCAAGGCGGCCCATTCGGCATCCTGACGGCGTATCACGCGGCCCTGGCCATACAGCCGCAGGATCAGCGGATCGGCAGTGAAGCTGCAGAACATGATGGTGAAACGGCCGTTCTCGCGCAAATGGGCGGCGGTTTCATTGCCGCTGCCGGTGAGGTCGAGGTAAGCAACCTGCCGGGATGAGAGGACGCGAAAACTGTCCATGCCCTTGGGCGATAAGTTGATGCGGCCACGATGTGGCGCGGTGGCGGTGAAGAAGATCGGCTGAGCCTGAATAAAGCTGCGGTGGGAATCTTCCAACGCGGTATAAAAGCGCGCCATCAGCTCCTTCCTTGGTGGCGAAGAAACTCGGCCAGAATCCGCAGCCGCATCAGGCTGTCGTTCATTTCCAGCAGATTCTGCTTGATGGACAACTTGAACGGCAATACTTCGGCCAGACGAAATCCCACCCATACCGCGTCGTCGAAATGGCGTTCCGGCCCGAAGTGCTTTTCACCCGCGTCCTCGACGATCTGCTTCAACACGTCAACCGCCAGGCGCAGGTCATCGGTGACTGTCACGGGCGACTCCGGCGCGACATCGTCCACATCCGCGACGATGAGCCCGTCGTGCTGAGGCCGCCATTTGCGCGCCACGTAGCGCTCTATGCCTTCCACCAGCACGTGAAAAATGCCTGGCTGCGGCATATCCCAGTGGATGATGCGAGCCTGGGTGCCGACTTCGAAGGGGGTGGCCGGTTCGCCGACCTCCTGACCGGCACGCAGCGCGCAAATGCCGAAGGAACTGTTGCGTGCGACACAGCCCTTCATCAGCTGAAGATAGCGCTGTTCGAAGATTTTCAGCGGCAGGCGCCCGCCTGGAAACAGAACGGTTTGCAGGGGAAACAAGGGCAGTGAATAGCTCACCGGCGCCCCCACGCAGGCAGGAGATCGTGCTTGATGTCCAATTGATCGAGGATACGCGCGACGATGAAATCGACGAGATCCTCAATTCTCGCCGGATGATGATAGAAGCCGGGATTGGCCGGCAGGATGACGGCATTCATGCGCGCAAGCTTGAGCATGTTTTCCAGATGCACGGCGGAGAAGGGTGCTTCGCGCGGTACCAGGATGAGCTTGCGATTCTCCTTGAGCATGACGTCTGCGGCCCGCTCAATGAGGTTGTCCGACAGTCCCTGGGCAATCGCAGCCAGGGTTCCCATGGAGCAGGGACACACCGCCATGGCATCCACTTTGGCCGAACCGGAAGCCAATGGTGCGAACCAGTCATCCCGGCCATAGACCTTTAGCTGCCCGGGCGCGGCGCGGTATGTTTCTTCCAGCTGTCTTTCCAGATCAGCGGGCCGGGCGGCAAGGGTCAGATCAAGTTCCTGCTTGGCCACGATGTGGGCCGCCTGTGAGGCCAGCAGATTGACCTGGGCGCCTGCGCCCAGCAAGCACTCCAGCAGGCGCAGTCCGTAGGCCAGTCCGGAAGCCCCGGTGAAGGCCAGGGTGACGGACTTGATCAGAGGTTCCTCAGGCATGGGCCGATTGTGCGCCCGCCCGGGTGAGCGGAGCAACCAGGCGTGCGACCACCAGGCCATTGGTGGTCCCGAACACCAGGGCGGCCGCGGCGAAGAGCGGGGCGAGCCCAAGAACGGCGCTGCCCGGCATCAGCCAGAACGCAGCGAGCGCGAGTTGGCCGCTGATATGGAATCCGGCGGCGATCAGAGAATGGGAAACGGGGCCGAACAAAGAGCGGGGCAGGCGAACGGCAATGAACAGGCCCAACAGACTGGCAAGCGAACCACAAAGAGAAAGCCAGAAGCCGGGGCCAAGGAACGTGCCCAGCAGCAGGCTGCCCGCGAATACGCGAATCAAGGCAACCCAGGCCGCAGTGCGCCAGCCATGCTGCAGCAATGCCCACAGCACCACGATGTTGGCCAAGCCGGGTTTGACCCCGGGGATTGGGCTGGGCAGAGCCGCTTCAGCCAGGCTCAGGCCGATGGCGAGCGCAGCGTAGCCCGCGACACGCCTGTCTTGCTCGGTAACGGGCAGGCTAATGGTATGGCTGTGAGGTTTCATGTTGGGGGTCCGGTTCCTGTAATACTGACTCAGTAGTTGAGCGAGTCATAAATGCGGGTCGCGCCGGTGATTTCCACACTTACCTGATTGGGCAGGCAAAGCGCTGCCTGGCCGGCCCGGCTCAGCCAACCTTGCTTGACGCAGAGCTGGCGCGGGCCGGGGTCGTGCGCGATGCGAACCCGGTGACGGGCCACTTCCACGCTGGTTTGCCCCAGCGGGCCGGGAATCTGGATGAGGCCGTCACGGGCAAGACTGATCTCGGCGAAGACCTTGCCACCCGCCCGTACGATCACATGGTCGCCTGCGGGGCTCCACCACGCGTGCAGGGCAAGCGCGCAAACCAGCACGCCGAAAAGGCCCAGCAAGGCCCAATCGCCGGGTTTGACCCAGGTGCTCATGCCGTTTCGCCGCGCTACGCCAGCTCGCGGTGGCGCACCAGCACCTGCTCGCGATCCCTGAAGGCGGCGGCCAGAGCTTCGGCGAAATACACCGAGCGATGCTGGCCGCCGGTGCAGCCTACGGCCACGGTGAGATAGGCGCGATGATCGCGGATGTAACAAGGCAGCCAGCTTTCCACAAAGGCGCGAATGTCCGCCAGCAGGGCCATGGCATTGGGGCTGGCCTCGAGAAATTCCTTGACCGGCTGATCCCGACCGGTAAGCGGCTTGAGTTCCGGCACGTAGTGCGGATTGGGCAGGCAGCGGATGTCAAAGACCAAGTCTGCGTCGAGCGGTATTCCATGCTTGAAGCCGAAGGACTCAAACAGCAGGGTGATGCGGGAACGATCCTGCAATACCAAGTCCTTGATCCAGAGCCTGAGTGCGCTGGAGGAAAGATCACTTGTATCAATCCGGTGCGCCAGCGGCGCGATATCTGCCAGAAGATTGCGCTCCTGTTCGATCGCCTCGGGCAGGGAAACCACGTCACTGGACAGCGGATGGCGGCGGCGTGTTTCGGAAAACCGTTTGACCAGGGTCAGGGTCTTTGCTTCCAGAAAAATGACGCGCACATCCATGCCCTGATCCCTGAGCGTCTGCACGATCGCCGGAAACTGGGAAAAATCCTGCCCGCTGCGCGCATCCACCGATATGGCGACCTGTTGACGGCCGGTTTCGTGCAGGTGTTCAACGACCGTGTACAGGAGGGCAATGGGGAGATTGTCGATGCAGTAATAACCGGCGTCTTCCAGTACGGCGATGGCAACGCTCTTGCCGGAGCCGGACAGACCGGAAACCAGGATTACCTGCATGTACTGTGCCCCTCCTTGCGCGTGATGGATCGTCTATATTTCGTCCTGACGGTCAATTTCCGCCTGCTGGCGTATGGCGAACTGCTCCATCGGATTGATGCCCCGACTCTTGAGGATATGATTGCGCACCGCAACTTCCACCAGTACCGCAAGGTTGCGGCCCGCGGCCACAGGGATGCGCACCACGGGAATTTCCACACCTACCATGTTTTCGCGACTGGCTTCCATGTCCAGCCGGTTTAGCTGACTCATTTCTTCCGTGGATGGCTTGAACAACTCCACGATCAGCTTCAGATTCTTCTTCACCTTGACGGCGGTTTCACCAAACAGGTAGCGGATGTTGAGCAGGCCCAGGCCACGAACTTCGAGAAAATCCCGCAGCAACGCCGGGCAGGTACCTTCCAGGGTTTCCGGTGCGACATGTCTAAGTTCCACCGCATCGTCGGCCACCAGCCGGTGGCCGCGGGTTATCAGTTCCAGGGCAAGTTCGCTCTTGCCGACCGCCGCGTCGCCCTTGATCAGGACGCCGAGGCTCATGACCTCCAGGAACACACCATGCAGCATGACGGTTTCCGCGAGCACTTGAGTCAGGTGGTGGGACATGAGAGCCATCAACGCCGAACTTTGCTGGGGCGAGGTGAAGAGCGGCGTCTGGTTGGTCTCTGCTGCCTTCAGCATGATTTCGGGAACCGGTTCGCTGTTGGCGACAATGACTGCGGCAATTTCGGCCGAGAAAAGATGCTCGATCGCCTCCAGCAGCGCATCGGGCGCCAGTTTGCGCAAATAGTCCATCTCGGCGCTGCCCAGCACTTGAACCCGGTTGGGGTGGACAAAATTGAGATGCCCGATCAGGGCCAGGGTGGGCCGCTGGATGGTTTCGGAAGAAAGCTGGCGCGCACCGCCGGCATGGCCTGCAACCCAGGTCAACCCAAGTTGGGATGCGGTATCCCGAAAGACCGTCTCGACCGATACGGTGCTTATGCTTTCCATGTATCGAGCAGGCGGTAGAGGGCGGCGGCGTCAGCGGCATGATTCATTTGCTCGCGCATTGAGGGGTCGCCAAACAGCTGGGCCAGTTCCCCGAGTATCTGCAGGTGAGCTTCATTGGCATCAGTCGGGGCCAGCAGGATGAAACATAGACTGACCGGACGGTTATCCGGCGCATCGAATTCCAGAGCGGGAGAGATCCGGAAGAACGCGCCGGCAGCCTGCTTCAGCCCCTTGATGCGGCCGTGAGGAATGGCGACGCCGGACCCGAGGGCCGTTGAGCCCAAACGTTCCCGTTCCGTCAGGTTGGCGAACACTTCGCTGGCCTTGAGGCCGTAGCGCGACTCAAACCAGCGCGCGGCATGCTCGAAGAGCTGTGTCTTGCTGTTGAACGACAGGCCGGTTTGTATGCTGTCGGGTTTGAGTAAGGGAGATATCTGGTTCATGCTGCATTCCGGGACGATTTATTGATTCGGCACTTATCAACTTGATAATGTCGCCCGTGCAAATTCGGTGCCAGGCATTTCTCAGCGCACAGTGTGCCGAATCAATAACAGACCGAGTTGGCTGTTATTGAGACGGTTTGCTGTCGAAACAAAGTCCACAAGATAAGCCGTCATGCCGTCATTCAAGATGATAGTCGCCGCCTCAATTACCTACCGGCTCGGAAGCGCGATTATACGCCCGTTGCTTGACGCTTCAGGCCCCCCGCTTCGGGGTGGTGGTCGCCTTGTTTTTCCTTGTGCTTGACGATCTGCCGGTCGAGCTTGTCTGCCAGCAGGTCGATTGCGGCATACATGTTGCCGTCCTCGGCGTGAGCGTGAAAATCGCGGCCCCGAACATGCAGCGTCGCTTCCACCTTGTGTACCAGTTTTTCCACCTGCATGATGACCGCCATATCGATGACCTGATCAAAATGGCGTTTTACCCGGTCAAGTTTGGATGCGACATAGTCACGGATGGCGGGCGTTATTTCTACGTGGTGACCGGTAATTGTCAGATTCATAAAACCTCCTAAGCTCACAGCGTGAAAAAAAGCCCGCGACGCATTGGGCGTGGCGGGCCGGGGGATCGGTTAACAAGGGTCATGATCGTCACTTTCAGATTATGCCAGAAGGGCTGTTTTTCAAAGCACGGAATCACCCGGCGGTGACTTGCCCCGGACGATCGCTTATGTGGACGAACGCCGGCTAAACCGACCTGCGCATATTGGCAGGGGAAATTTGCAGCGCCTCTCTGTACTTGGCTACCGTCCGGCGGGCGACCACGATGCCCTGCTGGCCAAGAAGTTCGGATATCTGTCCATCGGACAAGGGTCTTTGCGGGTTCTCCGCGCTGACCAGTTGCTTGATCAGGGCCCGGATGGCGGTCGAAGAGGCGGTGCCCCCCGCTTCCGTGGCAACATGGCTGCCAAAAAAGTACTTAAGCTCATATAATCCGCGCGGCGTCATCATGTATTTCTGGGTGGTCACGCGTGAAATGGTGGACTCGTGCATGCCCACGGCTTCAGCGATTTCCCTCAGCACCAAGGGACGCATGGCGACCTCGCCATGCTCGAAAAAGTGGCGTTGGCGATCCACGATCGCCTGGGAAACTCGCAGGATGGTGTCGAAGCGCTGTTGAACATTCTTGATCAGCCACTTGGCTTCCTGCAACTGGCTGGAAAGCTGACCGGACCCATTGTCCCGGTTGCGGGCAAGGATATCGGCATATAACCTGTTGATGCGCAGCTTGGGCATGGCGTCCGGATTGAGGCTGGCGAGCCAAAGGCCGCGAACCTTTCTGATCGAGACATCGGGCACAACGTAGTGTATGTCCTGATTGCTGAAACTGGCCCCGGGCTTCGGATTAAGTCCCAGGATCAGGGCTCTTACCACGTGCAATTCGGCATCATCGATATGCAATGCCTTCTTCAACTTGCCCACATCCCGGTTGGCAAGCAGGCCCAGATGATTTTCCACCAGATTTTTTGCTATCGCCAGACCGGGCGTATCGGGCGGCAAAGCCTGCAACTGCAGGCTCAGGCACTCGCCAAGATGCCGGGCACCGACTCCGGTGGGGTCGAGATGCTGGAGATGCTTGAGGGCGATATCCAACTCCTCAGGTTCCAAGTCCGGAAAGAGTTCCTTGTCGGCCCTCAAGGTTTCAGCGATTTCGTCCAGCGTGAAGCACAGATAGCCGTTATCGTTGAGCGCATCGATCAGGGCTGCCACCAAGGCGCGGTCGCGTTCCGGCAGAGGAATGAAGGCTACTTGCGAAAGCAGGTATTCGCGCAGAGTGGGGCCGTGGGCAGGCGTTTGCGGGCCGCTATCGTCATCATCGTCAGACGCCCTGGCACTGTAGTCATTCCAGTCAATGTCTTCTTGGTGACTGTCGGCATCGCCTTTGAATTCCGCAGGCTCCTCGGTCGGTTGGGAAGGCGCATCCTGCGCGCCACCCTCGCTCCCTGGGGTATAGCGACTTTCTTCGTCTTCAAGTTCAAGCAGCGGGTTTTCCTGCAGCATCTGCTCCAACTCGTGGTTCAACTCAAGCGTGGACAGCTGCAACAGGCGGATGGACTGCTGCAATTGCGGGGTCAGCGTGAGTTGCTGGCTGAGTTTGAGCTGGAGGTTGTGTTTCATATGCTTATGTAGCGGCAATAATGCGCTCCTACTTTATCCTTATGGCGCGATTATTGCTTCTTCGTATTTTACTGCGTTGGCATGGTCAAAGACGGAAATTTTCACCCAGGTAGACCCTGCGGACGTTTTCATCCTCAATCAGCCGATCGGGCTTGCCGTCCGCCAACACTCGGCCTTCGTTGATAATGTAGGCACGGTCACAAATGTCCAGGGTTTCCCGAACATTGTGGTCGGTAATCAGAACGCCGATATCGCGCTCTTTCAGGAATCGGATCAGGCGCTGGATGTCAAGCACCGCGATCGGGTCGACTCCGGCAAACGGTTCATCCAGCAGGATAAAGTGGGGACTCATGGCCAGTGCCCGGGCAATCTCCACCCGCCTCCGCTCGCCACCGGAGAGGCTCAATGCAGAAGCCTTGCGCAAGTGACCGACATTCAGGTCATCAAGCAGGTTGCCGAGATGGATCTCGATTTCCTCCTCCCGGTAATTCTGCAGCTCCAGAACCGCACGGACATTTTCCTCGACGCTGAGTTTGCGGAAAATCGAGGGCTCCTGAGGCAGGTAAGCGATGCCGATGCGGGCCCGCTGATGGATGGGCAGGTGCGTCATGTCCTTGTCACCCATCCGGATCGTTCCGTCATCAGCCGGAATCAGGCCCACGATCATGTAGAAGCAGGTGGTTTTTCCCGCCCCATTCGGCCCCAGCAGGCCGACCACTTCCCCGTTTCCCACTTCGAGTGAAACGTCATGAACCACAGTGCGTTTCTTGTAGGTCTTCCTCAGGTTGCGGGCCGACAGTTGGGTCATTTGGCTTGCGTCTTGGGGTGAATGACGATATGCACCCGGCCGGCTGGAGTTTGGGCATTTTGCTTGCCCACCACCTTGTAGAGCTCGGTCTGGGTATTGTAGGTAATCACGTTGCCGCGAATCTCGTCCTCGCCCTTGCGCAGCCGCGCACCGCCGGAAAGCTCAAGCAAGCCCCCGATATTGTCAAATTCGACTCGCGGTGCGTAGGCTTCGACATATTCATCCACGCCGTCCCGCTTCTGGCGAAAGCTGACGGGGTTGCCCGTCGCCAGCACCGTCTTGAGACCGTTTTCGTCCTGAGTGACGTCCACCTTGTCCGCGCGCATCATCAGCGTGCCCTGAATCAGAACGACGTTCCCTTGGTAAACCCCGGTCTTGTGCAGGTCATCCAAGGTCACGCTGTCCGCCTCGAGGTTGATCGGCTTCGTGCGGTCCGCCTTCTCCGCTTGTGCGGGATTGATCAATAGCCAGGCCAGCAGGCATGAAAGCGAGATTTTGCGCAGGGTTGTAATCGTCATGTTTTGTACTGGGCTCTTACCCGGCCGCTCAACTTGAGGACACGGCTGAGGGTATCCATTTCCAGACCCCCGGCGCTGAGTTGCAGCCCCGGGCCGTAAACGCTTACCGCGGTCGGCACCGAAACTCGATGCTGCTCCGGAAACGCATCGATCCGGGCCGACTGCAGCCTGTATCCCCTGGTGGCTTTGGGGGGCGTATGCGTCAGGACGACTTGGCCAAGGAAGCTGACTGCCTTTCCTTCGGGCGCGACCTGGGCATGCAGCGATGTAATGTGGATGACGCCATCCTGGGCGCTTAAATGGCTCAAAACCGGGTTGTCGACTTCGGTTTGATTCAGTTTGCCGTAGTAGCGCAGCCTGCTCGCGGTCAGTTGGTACAGAGGCTCTCCATTCTTGCCATTTAGCGTGGAGTGGAAGTTCTCCACGATGGCATCCGGTTCACCCAGGCCCTTCTTTGCATTCGCCGCGTCGGGCTTGGCAGCCTGCTCCAGCCAGAAGCTAAGCAATGCGACACCGGCCAGCAGGCTAAGGGGCAGCCAATAAGGCGAGCGGGTCAGCATGAGCCGCTAGACCAGATACGCCGCCAGCATGCGGTCGAAGGTATTCTGCGCCCGCATCAGCCATTCGCAGGCTTCGCGCACCGCGCCACGGCCCGCTTCCCGGCTGGTGACATAGTGGGAGTGGGCCTTTACCAGTTCGGGTGCGGCGGGCACCGTGATGGCCAGGCCGGCCCGGCGCATCACCGGCAAGTCCACGACGTCATCGCCCATGTAGGCCGTCTCGTCCGGGAGCAGTCCCAGTTTGGCCAGCAACTGCTGATAGATGTCCAGCTTGTCGTGCGCGCCCTGATAAAGGTGGAAGATGCCCAGATTGGCAGCACGATGTTCCACCACGCGTGACGTGCGGCCGGTGATGATGGCGAGTTCCACGCCCGATCCCTTGAGCATTTTCAGCCCATGGCCATCGAGGGAATTGAAGCCCTTGAATTCCTGCCCATCGTCGGCAAGGAAGAGGGTGCCGTCCGTCATGACACCATCGACGTCAAAGGCGATCAGCTTGACGCGGCGGGCGCGCTGAATTCCGTCACGGGTCATTAAACGACTCCGGCCCTGAGCAGATCATGCATGTTCAGCGCACCTTGCAACTGCCCGGCTTCATTGACCACCAACAGGCCGTTAATTCTAAGTGTTTCCATTTTTGCCACGGCTTCAGCCGCCAGTTGCTCCGGGCCGATGGTCTTGGGGTTGAGGGTCATTACCTGATCCACTGCGACGGATAGGATGTCAAGCTTCTTTTCCAAAGCCCGGCGCAAATCGCCGTCGGTAAACACGCCTCTAACCTGTTCGGCCTCATCCACTACGGCGGTCATGCCCAGGCCTTTGTCCGTCATTTCCAGCAGGGCCTCCTTGGTCGATGCGCCCAAGGTCACGCGGGGCAGGCGCTCTCCGGTGTGCATCAGATCGCGTACACGGACCAGCAAGCGGCGTCCCAAGGTACCGCCGGGGTGGGTGCGGGCAAAATCTTCTGCCGAAAAACCGCGCGCTTCCAGGAGCACGACTGCCAAGGCGTCGCCCAGCGCAAGCGCGGCCGTGGTGCTGGCGGTGGGGGCGAGATTCAAGGGGCAAGCTTCCTTGTTCACTGCGGCGTTCAGATGCACATCGGATTCCGTTCCCAGGGTTGAATGGGGGTTGCCGCTCATGCCGATCAGCTTGGCGCCGCGCCGCTTGATCAAGGGCAGGATGCTGGTGATCTCCGGACTTTCTCCGGAATTGGACAGGGCGATGACCACATCGTCATGGGCTATCATGCCCAGGTCGCCGTGGCTCGCTTCCCCGGGATGGACGAAGAACGCAGGGGTGCCGGTGCTGGCCAGGGTGGCGGCAATTTTATGTCCGATATGGCCGGATTTCCCCATGCCGGAAACGACAACCCGCCCGCGGCAGGCCAGGATCAACTCCACGGCGCGGTAGAAATTCTGGTCAAGGCGTCCGGCCAGCGCGCGCACCGCCTCTGCCTCGGTGATCAGCACCTGCCGCGCCAACTCCAGGGTTTGCTGGGGATTGAGGGAATTATTCATTTGCGCGTAAGTATACTAGGAGTCGGTCGGACTTATTTCGCCTAGGCCCTTCGGCTTGCGGGTCAAAAAACGCGATTGCGGTGTTGCTCGTCGCTTATTTGGAATAACCAAGCCGCGCTTCTCGCGCCTTGCACTCGCGTTTTTTGACCCGCAACGCAGGGGCTAAGTAAGTCCGACCGACTCCTGGGCACGAGCAGCCAGGCCCACGGCATCGGACTTAAGGAACACATGCACGCCACCCTTCAAATTGTCTTGATCCTGCTCGCTGTGGCAGTCGTGGTTGCCGCTACTGCCCGGGCCTTGCATCTGCCTCCCATGCTGGGCTACCT
>DASQBT010000078.1:0-4848 GCA_035635075.1 Thiobacillaceae bacterium
CAAGAAATACCATGCCAAAACCTTCGGTGTCGCCATCTATCTCCCGATTGGGCATTGCAAAAACGTCACAGGCGTTGTACCAGCGCGGCAAATCCCGCATCTGAACATGCCCCAAAAAGTTGACCTTATCGGCAACACCGAGTTCCTCCGCAAGGCCTCTAAGATACCCCAGATCCTCGCCGATCCCAATCAGGGCGAAGCGCACGTCGAGGCCCTTGCGCGACAACTCGGGGAGGACGCGAATCACCATGTCGAACCCCTTGCGCCGGCTCAATCGTCCAACCGATAGGATGAGCTTCTGATTCGCTGTCAGGCCGATGCTTTCCTTAAGGTCATCGCAAGGCAGCCCGGGCCGAAAGCGTTCCACGTCCACCCCCGGATAAATGAGCGTGATGCGTTCGGGGTTGACCCCCATCTTGACCAGTTCGTCACGCGTGAACTCACTGTTGGCGATAACCCTATCGGCATGGCGCAGGGCAAACCTCATCGCCTGGTACTTTCTTCCCTGCCCCCACGTTGTGAGTTCTTCGCCATGGGCATAGATCACCGCCTTGTGAAAAGTCAGGCGGGCAACAGCCCAGGCCACCAGCCCCTCGGGCAGGGCCCTCCCTGCATGCACGGCAGTGAAGCGGCGCGTCGCGGCCAGCCACAGGGCGCGGGTGAACAGACGTGCATACATCAGCAGGGACTCGGGCCTGAGCCACGCTACCCGACGCAAGTCCAGGCGGTGGACGGTGTTGGGGTGATCGCGGTCGTGCTCTGCTGCACCGGGCACGGCGGCCGTCACAATGTGGGTAGTCTTGTCGCCCAGACGGCGATAGACCTCGTCGAACCATACGGCCGTGCCCCCCTTGGTTGGCAGAAACAGCTCGGTCAACACGAGATAACGCGGCTTCATATCAGCACCGAAATCAGATTGCGCAGGCTGGCTGGCCCCGGGGATTCGAGCAAAGACGGCAGCACCGCCTGCGCCGCAGCCCAGCGCTGGTTGCGCTTGGCCAGTGCATAACCCAGATTGAGGCGGGCATTGCGCAGGCGCGTCATGACGCCGCGCCGCACCAAGGCGGGAAAGTCCCTGGCCCTGAGCTTGAGATCCAGCAAGGTGCGAACATTTTCCCTTTGCGCCATCACCGGATCACGCCGGGTGGCGCTGGCGCCATGGACCAGGTAGACACCCAAAGGTTGACAGATGACCCCTGCCTTTCTGCTCAGCGCCACAATCCGGGTCAGCAGGTGCACGTCTTCGCACACCCTGAATCCCAGTGGATAGCCTCCGGCGCGGAGAAACAGGCTGCGGGTGACGCTGAGGGTGTGGGTATCGCCGAAATGATCGGCCACAAAGGCCTCGAACTCGGTATCCTGCATCACCACCCGCGTCTCGGCTCCCGCCTTGCGCAGCATCATCTTGCCCGACCCATGCTGGTTCATGGACAGGCCTAGCAGCAGGCCTGATTCGTCACGGTATTCGTAATCCCCGGTAAGAAAATCCAGGCTCGGATCCTGTGCGATCCACTCCGCATGCAGCCTGAGCCGATCCGGGAAATACCAGTCGTCCGCATCCAGAAAGGCCAGCCAGTCGCCGGTGGCCTGTTCCACCCCGTAATTTCGCGCCGACGATACCCCGGCATTGTGCTCGCGGCGCAGGTAGCGTATGCGCGGTCCAAAACGCGCCGCGACTTCCCCCGTCGCGTCGCCCGAAGCATCGTCCACCACCAGGATTTCGTGCGCCGGCCAAGTTTGCGCCAGCACCGAATCGACCGCCCGCGCCAGAGTTGGTGCGCTGTTGTAAGCGGGAATGATCACGGAAAAACGCGGTGCGCTCATGCTGAGCCCACCAGAGCAAGCACCCATCCCAGGCCGGTCAGGCGCGCGAGCTTCCAGAAGCGTGGCAATTCCCGAACCCGCTTGGCCCAGGTTCGTGCCCGCCCGCCGAAGCCGTCGTCGATCCAGTCCGGGTTATGGGTTCTGTAGGCGTGGGCCAGCTCCGCAGACGACAGGAAGCGGATCTCGGGCCAGCGTGCCATGACCCGGGCAAGGGCGTCCGAGAGCGCATCCAGGCTCGTCTGTTCGGCCCGGCCGAGAAAATTGAAACGATGGGTTTCCACCAAGGTTGGCCGGCCCAGAGCGGTCCGAGCCGCGACCCCTGCCTCCACGCGGTCCGGGGTGTGGCCGCGCGCAGGCTCGAAATACACGTCCCGCACCAGGTATAGCAAGCCCTGCGGCGAAATCATCCCGTTGTACGTCTGCGCATCCACCGCGTCCGGCTGGCCCCGGGTGTTGCGTGACGTATAGCGGCGCCCCGGTGTGATAACGGTATCCACGCCTTGTTTCGCCCAGGCCAGTTCCACCCGATCGTTCCATACAAAAGTGGTGGCCACCGCAATCCGGGGCGGGCCAAAGAACTCACCATATAAGGCACAGGCCTCCCCGACCGCGCGCTCAATCTCGACATCGGTTAATTGTAAGGGCGGCAGGCGGGTCGCATCGATCCAGTTGGACTGCAGTGCATCGGGCAGAGATTCAGTGGCGGCCGGCGAGGATCCGGTCAGCCATTCGCGCAACTGAGGGTTGCTGCCGGCAAGGTTCAGCAGGGTAGACGGCCGATAGTGGGTCAGGCCATGGAGCTGTGGAGCCAATACGCCCGACCCGATGCCTGTAGCCATGAGAGAGCGAATGGAAGCAAAATCCGGCGCGCCAATCCGCAGACCGTGATAGGCACGGCATTCATCCTGCCTGATTCGCGGCCCGTCAGGCACTTCCAGAATGATGCCTAGGGTCATCACCGCCGGATGGCCAGCCTGATCGCGGAATCCCGCCAGACAGCCAACAATTTTCTCCAGTGCGCCCGCCTGCTCAAGAGGCCCCGCTCCCCAGTCGTCAGATTCAAAAATCAGCACGGGGCGCCTGAGCACCGGCTCCCTCCAGCAGGCCGCCAAAGGCTTTGCATATGCCAGCAGCAGCAGCAGCCAGACTCCAACCAGAGCGGCGAACAGCAAGACCACCCCATGCATCATGTAAGCGCGTAACCCATGCGCGTCGCCACCTGGGCTACCTGGGGCAGGGCTCGCGCCACCTTGTCGCGGTTGCGCCCGTCTTTCCATTTGTCCAAACGGATTTCGGAGAAGGCGTTATAGGGGATTTCCAGCACTTCGGCGCAGTGTTCTTCCAGCGTCTGATCAAATCCCAGGCCACACGCCAGGAATATCGCGCGGAAGGCATCTACCGGATCGCGCAGGAAATCCTCATAGAAGACCTCGATCCATTGGTCGGACGGAATGGTCTGTCTGGCATCGAGGATGGCGTCATTGATGGCCCGATACTGGAAGGCACAGACATCTTCTATGGGCCGCGCAAGAAAATCGCGCCAGCCCTCGGCAAGAAAGAAGCACCATTTCTTGTAACGTCCCTCGATATTGACCTGCTCCGGCAACTGGTCCGACCAGGTGGCAAATTCCTCCGGCTTCCCCCAGCCCTCGATCAGCGAGTTAAGATTGTCGCCCGGGCTGCGCTTTACGTAGACGAACACCGCGTCAGGAAACAGGGCATGCAGATAGGGGACGCACAGCCCGTTCTGGTTGTTCTTGTCCACCCAGCGGTGATGGCCGGTGCGGGAGTAGAAATAGCTGCTGACCAGGTTTCGCTCCGCTGCGCTGGCGTCGGACGCAGCCAAGCCGTGGGTGTCCCAGTTCTTGTCTTGCAGCGGATGCAACCCTATCCAGAAGTCATGCGTCTCCCGTTGCAGACTGCCAATTTCGCGGGACTCGGAGAGCGTCTTGTATACCAGCGTTGTACCAGCGCGGGAGCAGCCAACCACGATGATCGGCCGCTGCGCGGGTCGTTTGGTCAAGCTCCACAGAATGTTGCGCACGACTATTAACAATCTGGCGCCATGGTGACGCAAGGTCTTGTCGACTTTGTTGACGAATTCGCTCAAACTTTTTGCCTTATTGTCGTTGTGACTCAAATCATTATCCAACCATGTATGGACTATACGGCTGGCTCGGCCACCATGAAGCACCGGACTCCCTGCACGACCTGCTGGCACCCATTCTCCACCCGGACAACACCGGCCTGCTGCAAAGCACGGGCGGGCAGTATGGCGTCGGACTAAGGGACGCCTTTGGGCGCAGCGCACTGTTGGCGCGTGACGGCCTCGTCATCGCCTTGCATGGGCGCCCCTCGTTTAAACGCGCAGACCTCGCCGGCCTCGCGCGTGAGCATACGCCCGCAGAAGCCGTTTGGGTTGCGTGGCGCGAAGATTCCGCCGAGGCGCTGCGCCATCTGGGCGGTTCTTTTGCACTTGCCGTCCTGCAGCCGGCCGCCGACAAGGCTTGGCTGGCTGTCGATCGCATGGGCATTGAACGTTTATGCTTTGCCGCGGGCAAGGATCAGCTCGCATTTTCCACCAGCGCCCATGCCGTCGCCTGCCATCCGGCAGTTGGTCGGCAGATTGACCTCCAATCCATTTACGACTTCTTCTACTTCCATGTCGTGCCGAGCCCCGGCACGGTCTACCAGAAGGTTGAAAAACTGCTGCCTGGCGAAGTGCTGAGCTACGACCGGGGTACGGTAACGCGGCGTTTTTATTGGGCCATGGATTACACCCCGAAAGGCGACCGGAGTTTTCCGGCCTTTCGCAAGGACTTCCGCGAGCATCTCACGACCGGCGTCAAGCACAGCCTCGACAGCTCCAGAGCTGGAGCGTTCCTTTCGGGTGGGACCGACAGTTCCACGGTGGTCGGGACCCTGACCGCGGTTCAGGGTCATCCAGCGGAAACCTTCTCCATCGGTTTCGACGCCGAGGGCTTCGACGAGATGGAATACGCCCGCATTGCGGCACACCGCTTT
>DASQBT010000079.1:0-4386 GCA_035635075.1 Thiobacillaceae bacterium
ACCCGCACGGTTCCGGCGGGCTGCTGGGGTGCGGGCTTCTTCTGGCTGCCGGGGGTGCGGGCCACGCTCGACCTGGGACTCTTGCCGCTTCTATTATGGTTATGGTGCTGTGTAGTCATTCGTTCGGTCTGGTTCCTTGCCGGTTTTCAGTCTGGGCAATTTGGTGACATTGGGTTCCGCCCAAGGTCCGTTGACCAGGATTTCGTGCGAGGTCGCTTCCTCGATCGGATCCTTGAGCACCTTTTGCACTGCCAGTGCCCCCAGCCCCGCCAGCGGCCCGCCGAGCAGGGCACCTGCCACCGCCACGCTTTCCGACAGCTTGGGGCTGACCTTGACCCGAAGTTGAACCGTTTCATCCGACAGTCTAGCAACGCCGGACATCTTCACCGTCGCCGCCGGGCCTTTCATGCGAAAGTCATCGCTGTAAACGTTGCCGCCGACAATTCTAAGCGTAGCGGAAATCTGATCGAAGGCGAAACCCCCGGTGAACACGTCGCGAAAATCCAGGTTCATGCGGCGCGGAATGGACTGCAGGCTGACCACCCCAAGCAGCTTGGCGACGCCGGGCTCGGCTTTGAGGAACTGGCCGCTCTGGGCTGTGAAATTGAGTGTGCCGGTCAGGGTGCGAAACGCGAAGTCGGCCGGCGAGCCTTGCCAACTGACGTCGCCCGATACGCTGCCTTTTCCGCGTTTGACCATGTCCGGAAATCCGTAGCGAGCGAGCATCTTGCCTGCATCCTTGATTTCCGTTTCCAATTTGACGCTGGTATCGCCCTTGCCCGCATCGTTCCACAGGCCGCTCATGCTGACCACGCTGTCCGGACTGGTCAGCCGCATCTGGTCGATCACCAAGCCTGCGCTGCTGCCATGAGCTTGGGCTTCCAGCCGCCCCAAAGCCAAATCCTGCATGCGCAGATCATCCACCGACACGTCCAAAGAAGGAAAGTCCGCCGCGACAAGACGCGGCCCTTCAAGTTTTGCCCCAGGGGACAGCGGTGCCGGGATTACCAATTGACTGAACACACCGGACACCCGGGAAACCGCCCCAGCGCTCGCGCGCCGGTACGCGACACTGCCCTGAACGCCCTGCCCGGCCACATCGAACTTGAATATGCCTCCTCTTACTAGCTTGCCGTTTATGTTGACGTCGGCAAACCGGCGGCCGAGAAAATTCAGGTTCGAGAGGGTCAGGTTGATGGCATTGAGCGGCGTTTGCTGCTCTTCGCCAACGGGGACCAGGTCCAGCCAGCCGCCCAGATCAAAATCACGCACATAACCGGCCACCGACACGCCCGCCTGCTGGGGCAGCTGGGCCTGCTCGCCAAAACGAATCTCGCCGCGATCCACCTTCATGCCCCTGGCCGTGGGCCGGCTTACCCATAGGCCAGACACCTGCTTGGCGTAATTGAGCGACGACCATGTCGTTCCATCCTTGAGCGGTTGTTGCTGAAACGTCATTTGCACCGCCTGCCCGGCGCGCTTGCCGAGGGGAGCGGGCAGGCCGGATTCCAGGCCCACCAGGTTCGATTCCGCCTTGATGCTGGCATGCGTCCCATGGCCCAGCAGCATTTCGCCTTTCCAGCTGGCTTGGCCAGACAACAGGCGACTGACCGGCTTGCCCAGCCAGGTCTCAAGCGCCGCCGCCGTAAACACGCCTTGCCCCAAAACGCGGGCCCTGGAGTCCTGGGTAGTGACAGCGAACAGCGCGGGCCCGCCCAAGGCCCGGGCACTGACGCGGTTTGCGCTGACTGTCCGGTCGGTAAAGTCTAGATGGCCGTTGACCTGCTCCAATCGCGGAACGTCGGGAGCGGGGTACACGGTATTGTTGTTAAATCCCAGCCGGCCGGCCACCGTGGTGTCCGCAGGGTGGCCCAATGGCACCTTGATGTTGAGCCCCAGACTGAGGTCTCCAGTCCCGCTCATATCTTCGGTCAGGTTGTCGATCTGGTCCGATACCGGACTGAAATTGGCGAAGCGGACGAATTCCGCCAGGGGTCCGGTTGCTTCGCCCTTTACATCGAGGATTTGTTCCGCGGCCGAAAGGTCGGGAATTACCGCCTGCACGCGATGCAACTGAGTGCCAAAAATGCGCGCCTGATCCGAGAGGATTTCCAGCCGTTCATTGCGAAATCGCAACTCGCCGTCTATCGCGTCAATTTTGGGCCAGTCCCGAGCATAGCGAAGCGTAACCCCGTCTGCCAGCGCATCAATCTGAAATAGCCCACCGACATTGTTGCGAAACGGGAAGCGGCGCGGGTCCCCGCGCAAGGTAAAACTCGCCTGCCGGGCAAGGCCCGCAGGTATTGCCTGCTTGAGCCAGGCGTAGGCTTCGTCATGCACTGTCCTGGGAAGGTAACGATAGACCGAGGCGCCGAGCGCCCGCTCCAGACGGCCTGAGAGATCCACGTGGTCAGGGCCATTGCGGCCGATTCGATAGGTGCCCGCTACGGTCCCCGCTAGATCGGCATTCTCCAGAACCACATTCGCGAGCTGCAATTCATAACCGGCGCTCTGCCAGCGCCAGCCGCCCTGGGCAAGCAGCCGGGTCCATTCGATTTTTCGGTCGCGGAATACCTGGGGCAGATCCAGCTGCCCTGGCCGGACCTCCACGCTGAATTCGCCTTTGTCCTGGTTTCCTGCCAGGCTGCCATTCAATCCCTTTACGCCCGGCCACTGGTCAAGCGCCTCCCAGCCAAGTTGCCGGAACCGCCCATTCACGCTGAACGTGGCTCGCTCGCCCGGGCGGGCGGCGGGACGCCAGCTTGCCTGCAGATGATCGATGCGACCTTGCGCCTGCAAGGCAATCAAACGATCCTGCAACGCCGGCTTTATCGGCAGCGACGCCAGCAAGGGACGCAAGGAGGTCAATTGCAATTCATCCACTGCCAACTGGAAGCTGCCGTCCCTGGCCCAGCTTGCCTGGCCATTCAATGGGCCAATCACCGCGCCCGCCGCCGGTTGCAGGGACAGCCCTCCCAGTCTTACCCAATGGGCGCCCGCCTTCGACTCCCAGCCCACCTCGCCCACGAGCCTGCGCAAGTGGAGTGGCGCGTGCTGCGGGTCAACCTGGGCGTCGACTTCAAGCATGTTCAGCCGCGCATCCAGCGCCACGATTTGCCCCTTGTCCATCCTGCCCGTCAGTGCAACTCCGCCACGCCCGGCTTTCAGATAAGGAAGATCTGACCACGCCGCCAGGGAATCGAGCCGCAGGTTGCGAAACAGTCCGTGCAGGTTTCCGTACCATTCATTCAGCCGCGAGAGTCCCCGCCCGTGCAAGGTGCCATACAGCTCAACCGTGCCGCCCACCCGTTCCGGCGCCGTCGCAAACACTTGGAACCCGTGCCGCCGCCCCAGATTATTGAGATCGAGGCTGACCCCGGTCAGTACAAGCGGCGGCGCATGCCTGAAATCATCGATCCAGGCCAGAGTGAGTCCTGCGACCGACAACTCACCCTGCTTCAGCAGCCAGTCGGAGAAGGCATGATTGGGGCTCTGGGGATCGATGGCGATCCCCCCCAATCGATACTTGCCATCCATGGTTCGGCGCAAAACCAGAGCGGAACCCTGCACCTTCAGACTGTGAAAACGAGGTTCCAGGGTCAACACGCTGCGCCAGCCAAAACGGCCGTCAAGACGGTCGAAATGGAGAACTGGCCGGTTGTCCCGATCTCGCAGGGTAACCCCCTTGAGCGTGAACCAGGGCCGAGTGCCGCCCCATTCCCCGCCCACCTCCGCCACACTGACTTGGAAGCCCGTTGCGGACGAGAGCAGATCCTCCAGGGTGCCGCGGTAGTCTGCGATATGGGGCAGAACCCACAGATAGAGGTAGGCCAGCAAGCCCCCCCCCATCGCCATTGCGGCCAGCAGGGCGACCCCGCTCCAGCGCAACAGTCGGGTCAGGATAGGCATGTCAGGGAGCAAAAAAAGCCGAGAGGAAGAATCGTTCATTCTACAGGCGCGCCACGCGGCTTGCGATTCCATTCCGGCGGGCGGTTGTGATCATACGGCCGACACGCTGGTTCCTATTCAAGGCTCTCGCTGAATCGGCGTATCCCGCGCCGGTCTTTTTTGGTTGGTCGTCCTTTGAGCGCAGCGGCCGGGTTGAGTTGCATACGCCGTTCTTCCAGTTGAGCCCGTCGGCGCGCCAGGCTCCGTTCCGATTCCTTGTACAGGCTCCGGGCTGCCGTTGCGTTCCCGCGTTTGTCAGACAGACACAGGACGTCGAGCTCCCACTCCAGTTCGTCAATACGAACGAGCAAGCGGTCTCCCATCCTTACTTCCTTGGCGGGTTTGCAGCCCTCGCCGTTAAGCTTCACCCGGCCGGCTTCGACTGCCTGGGTGGCAAGCGTCCGGGTCTTGAAGAACCGGGCGGCCCACAGCCATTTG
>DASQBT010000080.1:0-1566 GCA_035635075.1 Thiobacillaceae bacterium
GCGTTCAAGACGCTCTTGGCCAGGCGTGTCCAGCCGATGCATGCGTAGCCAATCCTGGGTGCGCTCAGTCAACTGCTCCCGGGTCAAGTCCAGCGGCAACACCTCTGCCTTGAGCCAGTTAGCCAAGGCTCGCCAGTCGGCCTCCTTCATGCGGCGAATGCCCAGCCACTCCAATATCTCGGCGCGCTGGCGTCGTGCCGTGCGGCCTTGCCAATCAAAGTCGTCCAGGGTGTTCAGCGGCATGGCCAGTTGCAGAGCCACGTAGCGGATGACATCGGCAGGAATTTCCCGACGCGACTCAGGAAAGCGCCCCTCATACGGGAAGAACTTCAGCAGGACTACGAAGCCAAGTCGCCCCGGCCCCTGACGCGCAACAGTCAGCGCTTCCTCCTGGGGCGTCAGTGCCCAATGGGTGTCCAACTCCGCTTCAGACCATTGACGTTTCACCTCAAGGTTCCTGTCAAAGAGTTATATCAGCCAATGATAGGCTATCTTTGACTTGCAAATCCATATTTGATCGAGTCGATGGCCGTTTTTGCAGCTATGTGGTCACTGGGCCTAGGCCGTGTTCACAAAACGTGCTTCATGTGCGAGACTGCTGGCTGTCATCCTACAGTTAGAGGGGTTGAGCATGGATCGGTTGTATTACCTTACGGACGAGCAATTTGAGCAGATCAATCGCTTGTTGCCGCCTGAGGACAGCCGCCGGGGGCGCCCCCCGAAGGTCAAGAACCGCGAGGCGTTGGAGGGGATTCTGTACGTGCTGCGCACGGGCACGCCGTGGCGAGATTTGCCGAAGGCCTACGGTCGCTGGCATACGATCTACATGCGCTGGCAACGCTGGATCGAATGCGGCGTCTGGTGGAACATCCTGAGGCTGCTGCAGCGACTCAAGGGTGTCGAACTGAAGATCGTATTTCTCGATTCCACGGTGGTACGCGCCCACCAGCACGCGGCGGGCGCCGCCAAAAAAAAGGCAATCAGGCCCTCGGTCGCTCCCGCGGCGGATTGACCACGAAAATTCACGTCCTGTGCGCTTCGGAAGCCGATGCGGTGGATATCCGAATCACGGCCGGGCAGGCGGGAGACGCGCCGGTCGGCGAAGCGATGCTCGAGGTCATCGATCCGCGCGACGGCATCAAGCAAGCGGCGATGGACAAGGCCTATGACAGCAATGCCATCCGCGCCAAGCTCGACGCCAAAGGGATCACCCCGGTCATCCCGCCCAAGTCTAACCGCCTGGAGAGCATCGTCTACGATAAGGAAAGCTACAAGCAGCGCAACAAAGTTGAACGCCTGTTTAATAAAATCAAGCAGTTCCGCCGAGTCGCCACGCGCTATGAGAAACTCAAAGCCAACTTCCTTGCTTTCGTTATCGTCGCCCTCATCGTCATCATGCTCCGCTAGCAATTTTGTGAACACGGCCTAGTACCCACCAACCTTGAGCGGTGGCGTACCAAGCGTGCCCTGCTGAAGCAACGGCGGTTACCGCGTATCCTGGGCCGGCGGTTTCGGCGGGATCCCGAAACCTACTTGCAAAACTTGGAAGAGCGCTTAGTCAAGCTG
>DASQBT010000081.1:0-1762 GCA_035635075.1 Thiobacillaceae bacterium
TGCGTTAACGCGCAATCCTTCAAACCCGCCAGAATTCCGGCACACATGTTGCACGCCATTCAAGAGTGAATATGCAAGTTACCCAAGAACTTTCCCTCCTCACCCTGGTCGCCCAAGCCAGTATTCCTGTCAAGATTGTCCTGGTCTTGCTGCTGCTGGCTTCAATGATGTCCTGGTGGTATATCTTCCTCAAACTGTTTGCGCTCAAGCGCGCGACCAAGCTGACCGGCAGTTTCGAGAGGGAATTTTGGGGTGGCGGCGACATCAACGCCATGTTCCAGCGCATCGCGGCGGAACGGGATCAATCCGGGGCGCTGGAGTTGATTTTTGAGGCCGGCTTTCGTGAATTTCTCAAGTTGCGCAAACAGGCCGGGGTGACCGTGTCGGTCATCATGGATGGGACACGCAGAGCGATGCGCGCTTCGTACCAGCGCGAGCTGGACGGTTTGGAGGCGCATCTTGCATTTCTTGCCACGGTCGGCTCGGTCTCGCCCTATGTGGGCCTGTTCGGCACCGTTTGGGGCATCATGCTCGCCTTTACCAATCTGTCCTCTGTGGCCCAGGCCACGCTGGCCCAGGTGGCGCCTGGCATCGCCGAAGCGCTGATTGCAACCGCCATGGGCCTGTTTGCCGCCATCCCGGCGGTGGTCGCCTACAACCGCTACACCCACGATATCGATCGTCTCTCCAACCGCATGGAAAGTTTCATGGAGGAGTTCTCCAATATCCTGCAGCGGCAGGCGGCCAAGGCCTAGGAACCTCCAAGCATGGCGCGTGTCCGCAAACAGGTTGCGCAGATCAACGTGGTGCCCCTCATCGATGTGATGCTGGTGCTGCTGGTCGTGTTCATGATTACGGCGCCCTTCATCAATCCCGGCCAGGTGGAATTGCCCAGCGTGGGCAAGACTGCCAGCGCGCCCAATCTGCCCATCGAGGTCACCTTGAAAGAGGATGGAGGGCTGTCCGTGAAGGACCGCGGCGGCAACAGTCCCGAGCGGTCAATTTCGCAGGCTGAGCTGGGTGCCGTGGTCAAGAGTATTCAGCGGCAGCGTCCTGACGCACCGGTTGTGATTGCGGCCGACAAGAATGTGCGCTACGAGGCAGTGATGAATCTGATGACCGCGCTGCAACAAGCCCGGGTGGCCCGCATTGGGCTCCTTGCCAAGCCGGCCCCATGAACGCCATGGTTCAGCGTGGCCCCCAGATGGCTGCCGGGGTGCTGGCGCTTACCGTTCATATCTTCTTCCTCATCCTGCTCGTATTCGGAGTGTCCTGGCAGATCAAGAATCCGGCGCCGACGCCGGTGATGGTGGATCTGTGGTCAGCCCTCTCTCCGGAACCGGTTCCTCCGCCCGCTCTCCAGCCCATTCCTCCAGTGCCGCTTCCCACGCCTGTGGAAAAACCCGAGATCAAGCCGCCTGACATTGCGCTGGAAAAGAAGAAAAAGGTGGAGCAAGAAAAGAAGCGCGAGGAAGAAACAATGCGCCGCAGGGAAGAGGAATCACGCCGCGCCGAACTGGAGGCAATGCGCGAACAGGCGCGTCTCGATGCGGACATGAAGCGCCGGGAGGCCGACAAGAAGGTGGCGGAGCAAAAGCGCCGCGAACAGCTTAAGCGTGAAGAGGACGAATTGCAGAAGCGCATGCTGGACGAAGACATGGCGGCCGAAGCCAGCCAGATCAAGTCGCTCCAGTCCAAGGCTCTGGCCGACCGGCGCGCGGTCGAGCTGGGACGGATCGTCGCTGACTTCCGTGACAAGATT
>DASQBT010000082.1:0-9454 GCA_035635075.1 Thiobacillaceae bacterium
GACATTTGTCGAAGCTGACGAGACATGGTTCCATGTTGCGCGCCAAAACGGTGATAAGCGGTCAACTGCCGTTTCTAGGTTAAGTCAGGAGGAGCAGCTCACTTCAATCTTGCTGGCCCAGTCGGGCGGCGCCTTGGCATAGTCCACGAATTCCGGCTGCTCGTCAAAGGGCTTGCGCAGCAGGGTCAACAGCCGGTCGACCTCGCTGTAATCCTTCTCGTCGGCGGCCTTGCGGATGGCCATTTCCGCAAGGTAATTGCGCAGGACGTATTTGGGATTGACGGCCCGCATCGAGGCCTGGCGCTCGGCTTGATTCCGGCCTTGGCGGCGCAGCAGCGCGGCATAGTCGCCGGCCCAGGCATCGAAGCTTTCCCGGTCTAGAAACGTGTCGCGCAGCGCGCTGTTGAGCGCGCCGTCGGCCATATCGAACTGACAGAGGTTGCGAAAGAACAGGGTGTAATCCGAGCGATCTTGCGCCAGTAGATCCAGCAGGCGGATCAGCACATCCACCACTTCTTGTTCCGGTTGCAGCCCGAGCTTGGCGGCCATGAGTTCCACATAATGCGTGGTGAAGGCGTGCGGATAGCCTTCTATTGCCGATGTCGCGGCATCCACGCCCATCAGCGGGGTGAGAGCCTGGGCCAGGCAGGTGCAGTTCCAGGCGCCCACATCCGGCTGCTGGTCGTAGGCATAGCGGCCCGCATCGTCGGAATGGTTGCAGATATAGCCCGGATCGAACGCTTCCATGAAGCCGAAAGGACCGTAGTCCAGGGTCAGCCCCAGGATGGACATGTTGTCGGTGTTCATGACGCCATGGCAGAAGCCCACCGCCTGCCACTGAGCCATCAGCCGCGCGGTGCGCTCGACCACTTCCTTCAGCCACAAGGCATAGACATCTTCCTGCCCGGCCAGATGGGGGAAGTAGTGTTCGATGGTGAAATCCGCGAGGGTTTTCAGAAGGTCGTGCTGCTTGCGATAGAAGAGCACTTCAAATGAGCCGAAGCGGATGAAGCTGGGAGACAAGCGTGTGACCACGGCGCCGGTCTCGTCCTCCTCGCGATACACCGGCAGGTCGGTGCCCACCACGCACAAGGCCCGGGTGGTGGGAATGCCAAGGCCATGCATGGCTTCGGAGCAGAGGTATTCGCGGATCGAGGAGCGCAGCACGGCGCGTCCGTCGCCGCCGCGCGAGTAGGGCGTCTTGCCCGCGCCCTTGATCTGGATCTCCCAGCGCGCACCCTCCGCATTGATCGCTTCCCCCAGCAGGATGGCGCGGCCATCGCCGAGCTGGGAAACGTAGTGGCCGAATTGATGGCCGGAATAAAGCGCAGCAAGCGGGTCGGCGCCCGCCAGCGGGCGGTTGCCGGCGAAGGCTTCAACAAATTCGCGCCTACCGAACTCGGCCGGGTCCAGGCCGATCAGGGCCGCGCCATCGGGATTGGCGCTGACCAGGTAGGGCTCGGGCACGGGCGTGGGATTAAGCCGCGTGTGCATGGGCTCCGGCAAGCGGGCAAAGCGGTTGTCGAATTGCAGGGCGTCGAGAGTGTTCATCCACACAGTGTAAAGGCGCGGAGGCGAAACAAATCCATGCGAGATTTGGGGAGATCAGACAGGCTTGAATTTTTCCGGGATCAAGGCCTGGATCCAACTGCACGCGGCTACCGCAAAGCTTGCCTCGCGGCAGACAGCCGGCCCGGGCGCTAGCCCCCGGTCATGGACATGAAGCGGACTATCTTTCCCGGCTGCTCGCGAAACTCATGGCGTTCTGGCTTGAGGGCAATGGCCTGTCTGACCGCTGCCTCCAGTTCGGCATCGCTTGCCCCATCGCGCAGCAGGGGGCGGAACTCAAACTTGGCTTCCTGGCCCAGGCATAGGTACATCGTGCCATCGACCGCCAAACGAACGCGATTGCAGGTGGCACAGAAATGCTGGGAAATCGGGGTGATGAAGCCGACGTTGAAACTGCCGTCGGCAGTGCCCAGATAGCGCGCCGGCCCACCCCCCGGCAATACGGAATCCATCAAGCCAAAGCGTTGTTTCAGGCGCTCCTTGATCGGCTGCAAATCCAGGTAATGGGCGTGGCGCCCGGTTTCTCCCATGGGCATGGTTTCGATCAGCCGCAATACGAAGCCGCGGTCCATGCAATAGGCAACCAGGTCATCGATTTCGTCGTCGTTGACGCCCCGCATTGCCACCATGTTGATCTTGATGCTCTGAAATCCGATGGCACGCGCCGCTTCCAGGCCTTCCAGCACGTGCGGCAGGACATCGCGGCCGTTGATGGCTTCAACCCGCTCGGGGCGCAGGGAATCCAGGCTGACATTGAGCCGCTTGACGCCTGCGCTCTTGAGCGCCCGCGCGTGCTTACTGAGCTGGGTGGCATTGGTGGAAAGAGAAAGGTCTTCCACGCCCGGCAGGCGCGCGATTCGAGCGGCCAGATCGGTGATATGCCAGCGCAGCAATGGTTCGCCGCCTGTCAGCCGGATGCGCCGGGTGCCCAGCCGCGCAAACAGGCCAAGCAGGCGTTCCAGTTCGTCGAAGGTGAGCCAGTGCTCTGGCTCCTCGAAGTCCTTGAAGCCCACAGGCATACAATAGGTACAGCGCAAGTCACACCGGTCGGTGACGGAAACGCGGATGTATTCGATCGAACGGCCGAATGGATCAATGAGCATGGTTGGCTGAACTCGTTATATATTTTAAGATATAACCCAAATGTCAACGAATTACCATACCCACTCCGGAATACCTACGCCGGTCAACGCCACCGGGCCTTGCCGCGCGGTATTTGGCCTCGCAGGCTGGAGCGGAAGCGGCAAGACCACCCTGATGGAGCAATTGATTCAGGCTCTGGTACGGGGCGGGCTTAAGGTGTCGACCCTGAAGCACGCGCATCATGAGGCGCAGATCGATACCCCGGGCAAGGACAGTTGGCGCCATCGTGAGGCCGGTGCCCACGAGGTCGCGCTGGTGACCGCACGGCGCTGGGCTCTGATGCATGAGCTACGCGGCGAGCCCGAACCCGGACTGACCGAAATGCTGCAGCGCTTGTCGCCTTGCGACCTGGTGCTGGTGGAAGGATTCAAGCGCGAGGCCATCCCCAAGCTGGAGGTCCACAGGCAGGCGCTGGGCAAGCCCTGGATATATCCGGACGACAACCTGATCGGGGCGGTGGCGTCAGATGTCCGCCCTTCGGGTAAGCTGCGCCATTTCGAACTGGACGACATAGCGGGAATCGCGTCCTATATTCGGACCACAACGGGAGTTTGAATTGCTGAGTGCAGAACAGTTACTGACCGAGCTGCTGAAGCGTGCTCGCCCTCTGGAGGAATTGGAAGTAGTCAACCTCGATGCCGCTTTGGGCCGGGTTCTCGGCAGGGGTGTGGTATCGAGCGTGACCGTGCCGCCCCTGGACAACAGCGCGATGGATGGCTATGCGGTGCGGATCGCGGACGTGCAGGCCGGCGTACCCATGTGGGTGAGCCAGCGCATCGTCGCGGGGCGCTTGGGCCAGCCGCTGCAGACCGGCACGGCGGCCCGCATATTCACCGGGGCGCCGATTCCGCCGGGAGCGGATGCCGTGGTGATGCAGGAAGACGCCATAGTGGAAGGTGAGGAAGTTCGCTTTCCGGTCCTCCCCAGACTGGGCCAGCATATCCGCCGGTCGGGCGAGGACATCATGGCCGGCTGTGAGGTGCTGAGTCCTGGCGCGCGCCTGGGCGCCGCGGAACTGGGACTGGCCGCATCCGCCGGAGCGGCGTCGCTTGGCGTGGTGCGCCGGCTGAAAGTCGCCATCTTCTCCACCGGCGATGAGCTGGCCGAACCCGGTGAGCCGATCAATCCCGGGCAAATCTACAATTCAAACCGCTACACGCTCACCGGGCTGCTGCAAGGGCTGAACGCGGACTTGCGCGATTTTGGCCGGGTGCCGGATGCGCTTGACGCGACGGTCAGGACATTGGAACAGGCGGCCGACTGGGCGGATGTCGTCATCACCAGCGGCGGGGTTTCTGTCGGCGAGGAAGACCACGTCAAGGCGGCCCTGGAAAAACTGGGCCGGCTGGAGATGTGGAAAGTGGCAATGAAGCCTGGCAAGCCTGTGGTCTATGGCCAGGTGAACGAGGCGGATTTCATCGGCCTGCCCGGCAATCCGGTTTCAGTCTTTGCCACCTTCTGCCTGTTTACCCGGCCGTTTCTGCTCAAGCGCATGGGTGCTACCCGCGTGCTATACCGGGCGTTTCCGCTCAAGGCGGCATTTGACTGGGCCAGTGCGGGCGAACGGCGCGAATTCCTGCGCGGCCTGATGGTCTCGGGTGCCGATGGTGGAGCGGAGGTCAGGTTATATCCTAACCAGAGCTCCGGGGTGCTGACCTCGGCTGTCTGGGGCGATGGGTTTGTCGATATCGGGGTTGGCCAGACGGTGAGTCGCGGCGACTGGGTGCGGTTTATTCCCTTTGGTGAGGTCCTAGGATGAAAGTCAGGGTGCTGTATTTCGCCCGCCTGCGCGAAGCGGTGGGAATGGAGACGGAAGTGATCGAGTTGCCGGGCGATAAATCCAGCATTGCCGCGTTGCTGGACTTGCTGCGCATGCGCGGTGGGGTCTGGGGCAAGGAGGCAGCGGTGGACAGCGGCAACCGGCTTGCCGTCAATCAGCAATTGGCAGGCATGATCACACCTCTGCAAGATGGTGATGAAGTGGCGATCTTTCCGCCGGTAACCGGCGGTTGAGCACATCGCCCCAATGCGCGTGACAGCGCGAAGCGGGGGTGCGATGAGGGAAACACATGAAGATTCTGATCCAGGAAGCTGACTTCGATGCGGGCGCCGAGCTGGCCGCATTGGGGGCCGGCAGTGCCACCGTCGGCGGAATCGCATGTTTTGTCGGGCGGGTGCGAGACCTGAATGAAAGCCAAGGGGTAACCGGATTGTTTCTTGAGCACTACCCCGCCATGACCACGCGCGCCCTGTCGGAGATCATGGAAGCCGCCAGCCGGCGCTGGCAGGTTCAGGATGCGACTGTCATCCACCGGGTCGGGCACCTGAAGCCAATGGATCAGATCGTGTTTGTCGGCGTGGCTTCCTGCCACCGCGGCGATGCCTTCGCCGCCTGCGAGTTCATCATGGATTACCTCAAGACCCGCGCCCCGTTTTGGAAGAAGGAGACCACCCGGGACGGTGAGCACTGGGTGGACGCACGCGCATCGGACGAGAGTGCGGCAGAGCGCTGGAAGTAGCGCTTGAATTGAAGGCTAACCGGGATCTAGCGCGAAAGGCGCGCAACATTACACAGCAACTGTGTTACGAAACGCAGTGTTGAAACGTAAGCCAGAGGCTGCTGTCGACCCTAAGCGGAAGTTCAAACAAAACTACAGCGAACGTCTCATGTTCGGCCAAACCTGCCGCATGGCTTAGCTGTAACTCCCGCTTTAATACTGTAGTCATTCAGGGTGATCCATGATTGGTATGACCGGCTTACACCCAGGAGTGGATGAGAATCCAGAATCCCCAAGCCGCGAATAGCACGCCGGCGAATCGGGCGATGAGTGGCCCTGCCGGGAGTGCTTTCTCCGCCAGCACGAGTCCGGCCAGGCCGGCCGCCGCCACCAGGTTCATGGTGCCGAACACGAACAGCAGCGCCATCAGGGCCCAGCAACAGCCCAGGCAATACACGCCGTGTCTCAGTCCGATGAAGAACACCCCGCGTAGGCCCAGACGCCACTCTGTCAGAAGGAAGCCCATGGGCGATCGGCAGCGCGCCAGGCAGGCGTGCTTGAGAGGGCTGAATTGGAATAGACCGGCACCGACCAAGACAAGCCCCGAGAGCCAGGCGCTGGCGCTCGCCATCATGTCCGACATGAGCCCCAAACGCTCGACCGCCCATTGCCCAGCAGTGGCGCTGGCGCTGAATCCGGTCCAGATCAACACATAAGCGAGCACAAACAGCGTCGCCGCCAGCAGCGGCGGACCGTCCTGGTGATTGCGCGCCATGCGCTCCACCGCGAGCCCCATCGGCACGGCCGTGGGGATCATCATGCCCGCCATCATCACGCTCCACATGGCGAACATGAGCCAGGCGGTCTGGGCCGTCCAGGCCGGGTAGAGCGTAGGCGGATCGACGGTGGTGAAGCCCATGGGCGCCATGTGCATCGGCAGCAGCCAGTGCCAGGCCAGCACAGTCAGCGTGGCCATGGCCGCAACGACCAATCCCCGTGCTGTACGATCAGCGAGCGATGCCATGGACAGGCACAGGGTCAGGCCGGCGCGTAGGTGAATGGCGCATAGTAGCCGTTCTTGTTGGTGACCTCGATCTGCATGTCGTAATCGGCGTAGCGGTACTGCTTGCTGCGGGCAACGACCAACGGCTCACCGGGCGCCAAGTTGAGCGGCGGGTTGTGGATCAGGGTCTCGCCACCGGCGCCGCCCTCGATTGCCTCGATCTCCGCAGCACCCACATTGCCGATCCGGATGCTGCGGCTGCGGCCCTCAGCGCGGTATTCGATGGGCACGCTGCGCGCCCCTGCCACTTCGCCGATAAAGCCCGCCACGTGTTCCATGAGCCCGCCCGCCTTGCCCGAATATATTCGGGTCAGCGCGTCACGCTGTTCCTCGCTGGCGCGTTCGTCCAGGTAAAGCGCCACCTTCCACTTGGTCTCCAGCATGTGGCCGGGCGAGTGCGCCACGAGGCCGACGTTCAGTCCATCGAGCTGGATGCTCTCGAATTGTCCGCGATCGATGTGCCAGCCCACGAGAACCGTACAGTAGCCGTCGGTCGGTGGGCCCAGGAAACTACAGGGACAAGCCGCCTCGCAGTTGCAGGTCTCGAAGTAAGAACCGTGGAGTTTCCAGTTGTTTGCCATGATGCCATCCTCCTTGTTGTTTGCCGGGATGACCGGGGATTTCATTCTAGATCACTGACAAGGGCTCTGGCGTGGGGTGATGAAAGAGCATGAGTTGACTTGACCTTCACATGGGCGTCCATCTATAGGGATTCCGAGTGGCGGGACTTGACCCAACCCGGCCGTGGGGCATCCACTCCAAGGGCGGCTTACTGCTCAACTGCCACTGAGCCGAGATTCACGCTTGATGGCAGCTTTCAAATCGGCGAACTCGCACTCCCAACCCGTTCCAGTGATTGGCACCCACGAAGAACCAATGACCGGTGTCTGCTCCGGAGCAGACAGATGCTGAGATCGAATGTGGCAAAGCTCATCGCCCAACTCACTAATCTGCACCTCACATCAGGCCTGCAAACAGTGGATCGGGTTAAGCGGTGACGGCGACCGGAGGGATGCCTTGTTTCACCTTTTCCTTGACTATGCTCGCGTCAACCGAATTGACGGTAGAGCTCGACGCTTTTGCCGTCGTTGCTCTGGCCTTTGACCTCGTAGCAGGAGTTGTCCTGCTTGATCCGTTGCACGGTGAAGCCAGCCTTTTCCACGTGGGTCTTCATTTCCGATTGGGGTAGCCATTTTTCCGCCGGCATCTTGGTGCATTCGGTGGAAGCGAACACGGATGCAGGCAGGAGGATGGTGGCGATGGCCAGGGCGACCCGTTTGGGTGCGGACGTGCCAATCTCCTTTTTAAGGTGGACCGCGTACCGACCATCGGTAACGCTTGGCAGCCAATGTAGAACCTCATTCTTAGGAGGGCCTTAAGGCGGCGGCGTGCCGTTACCACTGCTCGTGCCCCCCTATCTTCAACAAAAACCCGGCACTAGACCGGGTCGGTGTGGGGTTCAGGCTGAATCAGTCAGCGGTTCGTCGGGCGGCCTCCAAGTGCGCCCGCTCTTCCCTCAAACGCGCCTGCGCTTCGGAGTTGATTCTGATGAATTCCATACTGCATACCTTGCTTTGTGCGACGCCGATCTCATTATTGCGGCCAGCAAGATGGTTTTAACCTTGACGTCGCGTCGTGCTTCGGGGGTTGAAGCCGCACGCAACCGATTAAGCAGATCGGTCATACTTGGATTCTCAGGAGCAAGGGCAGATCCTTCGGTAGCCAGGGTCGTGTTCTCCTGTAGCTGAATTGCGGTTGGGGGCGACCGATGTTGATGCACTTTCCGTCCTGCTTCATCGGGTCGCTTCAGTGCGTCCCCTATTGCTCTTGTTAAGAGAAACCCCGGCCTGCGCCAGTGTGCAAACACTTACCAGGCACGGATAGCCGACGAATGTTCTCGCAAAGGTGTAGACGGATATGCAATCCGCTCGGCTTACTGGCAACCCATGACGCCCTTCATCTTTTTCATGCGCTCGGCCTGAATGCCAGTAGCGAGAGCCTTGGCCTCCGCTTTCTTGCCGGCATAGATGTTCGGAATGATTTCGTTGTCGCGAGTCTTCCTGAACTCTTCCCAAACCGCCTTGAAATCCGTGGCCTTGGCGGCATCCGGACCCTTGGCCATGGCCGTGAGGATGCCGTCCAGTTTGCCGCTTGCTGCATTTATCTTGGCCTTGAGATCATCCTGGGCAGCCTTGTCAGTGGCATCCAGCATGGTAACCAGATGGCCGCGGGCTTCCATCAAAGCTTTGCACGCATCATCCGGTGTCCCGGCATGGACAAGGCCGGCGCCCAGCATGAACACGATTGAAAAAAACCAACTGGCTAATCTCTGCATGATCCAACTCCATGGGTTAAAGACAAAATTGGTGTGTGGCCTCTTTCCAATGCCATTTTCGGAACGGCAACTCACCGGGAGCGTCAATAGTGACGCTGGATTTAACCGGTTGTCTTTGATTGGAATCAAGAAGTCCGAAAGAAAATAGGGGCTTAACCCCTATTGATTCCCCAAAGTTGAAGGCGACCGTTTTGTGGATTTTCTGGCTTATGTCCGGTAACGAATCCATAGCGGAACCAGTCGGATCAAGGGGGCAGTGTCGCCTTTGGCCGCGTTTCACGCGTAGCCTGGTCGGCAGATTTCAGCGTGGAGCGAATAGCCGCTTTGTGGCTTTCACAAAGGACGGCGTCTGGCCGACACTTGGCCTTCATCACCGCACCAATATCAGCGGCCGCTATCGACAGCCGGCACGGTCGGCAGGCGGCCCACGCCAGTCCGTCACGAATCACTCCGCCTATGCCTGCAATCGCGGAAGTAGTCGGCGGCTTTTCTTGGCTTTGGTAGTCGCATTTGGCGCCCCGTCCTCATCGGATATTCAAGCTAGACTGTAAGGATGGGCAAGGCGGTTTCGAAACCGCCTTGGCAATTCCTGTTCGAAAGGCTCTTCTACCAAAGGCCAACCGGGGGGGCACCCATGAATGACTTGTCTTACCCAGCATGTATCGCGGCGTACATTGTTGAGAGGAGCAATCATGCAGGTCACTGCGGGAGAGGTTAGGCGTGCCCTGAAAGAGGGTGAATTTCGGTTCTTTTATCAGCCGAAGGTGTCGTTTCTGACGGGACAGATCAGTGGCGCCGAAGCTCTGATCCGCTGGCAGCGTGACGAACAGACGATTGTGCGCCCCG